>JALLOG010000084.1 GCA_027717645.1 Desulfobacterota bacterium AH_259_B03_O07 | reverse complement strand
ATTTTTGGGCAGCCTTGATTTTTGTTTCTTTGTATCAAGACAAAGAAAGAAAAAACAAACATCATGGATCCCCCATCAATAAATTGTTCCTGAATGCAGCAATCGGAAATCCACTAGATTGCCAGTGTTAGGAGCCTGTCCTGAACTTGTCTCAGGAATGGTACTCCTACTAGTAGAATGTGGCGAGAGTGTACGCGCGACGAAGCAGTCTGATAGTTTTGCCATGAGGAACTTTTACGGAATCACTTGAATACAACTAGGATAAACTTTAATATGTTCTAATAAAACTTTCAGCGGAGGTTTTAAAAGATGGAAGAACAGGGACCACCACAGGATCCACCACAAGGTCAACCGCAGGGTCAACCCCAACAGGGTGATGTGATGGCTACGGTTACAATGGCCTTTAATCTAGGTGTTTCTGCGCGCCAGCAAGGGCGCAATAGAAGCGTAGTAGAAGTAGTCAATGAATTACAGGATGCCATATTCAATAATCTTCAAAGGGCTTATGGTTCGCAGGTTGATATGAATTATCTTGCAGCCAATACCGAGTACTTGCTTCAGATAGCTCTTTTAGGATTTATAGTTCCTTCGATTTGTGCTTATGAAGAAGATTTTAAGAATAGGTTGTTTTCACTAATCTTGGCCAAGATTGAGCAAACAAAGAAGGAGAAACCGCCAGATCAGGGTAGTAACATAATTTTAACTTAGCCTTGAAAGCATTTCTTTATATAACTCTTGGGAAAATTGATAAATATGGAAAAGAGGATTTTAGGAGGAAGGGAAAAAGTAAGGGTCGCCGTTGTCCAGGCGGCGCCTGTGTTCATGGATAAAGAGAAGACCATTGAGAAGGCTTGTGGATTGATTAAGGATGCGGGTAGAAATGGTGCTGAGCTTGTAGCCTTCTCTGAAGCTTTTATTCCTGGCTACCCTGCGTATTACACAGTAGGTTATGAGACACCTCCTCATGAGTGGACCGATTATATGTTGGCACTCCAGGATAACGCGGTTGTGATACCCAGTAAAGACACTGAGGTTTTAGGACAAGCAGCAAAAGAAGCAGGCGCATATGTTGTAATCGGATGCAATGAACTCGATGATCGTCAGGGGAGCTGTACGGTCTATAACACACTTATGTTTCTTGGAAGAGATGGAGAGGTGTTGGGAAGGCATAGAAAACTAATGCCTACATACACTGAAAGGCTATATTGGGGTCAAGGAGATGCATCGGATATCAGGGTATTTGATACGGATATCGGTCGAATTGGTGGGCTTATCTGTTGGGAGAATCATATGCCTCTTGTGAGAGCTGCAATGATTCATAAAGGAGAAGACTTTCATATCGCGGTTTGGCCGGGTAATTGGAAGAGGGGAGAGACTCAGCTTTTAGATGCAGATACAAGCCCTGGCGGTGCGTTATGCAATCTACAATCTTTGATAAGGGTACATGCATTTGAGGCTGGTGCATTTGTGTTGAGTGCATGTGGTTTTTTGACTTCTGAGGATTTTCCGGAGAGGTGGCATTATATAAGAGATGGCGGACATATAAATTACAGCTGGGCACAAGGTGGGAGTGCAATTGTAAATCCTGCTGGCAGATTCTTGGTTGAACCTTGTTTCGAAAAGGATGCAATTCTTTACTCAGATTGTTACTCAAATCAAATAAAAGCCGTAAAGGCTGTATTTGATTCACTAGGTCATTACTCACGCTGGGATGTTGTGAGGCTTGAAGTGCGTGGAGAAGGTTGGAACCCTGAGGTTTCTAAGGGTGATTCTTCAACTAGTGAGTATGAACTACCTGAAAGCGAGCTTAGAAAAATCTCCGAAAAGTATGATGTCGATATTGATAAACTGGAATCGCTCATCAATGAACTTAACGATATCAAAGATGTTAAAAAAGATACCGATTCCTAAATCCAAAATGTAATTCATTATGACATTAATCATGTAAGAGCACCGTCTTTCTGCTATACATATACGCATCAACAAGGTACTTCTGGATAAGCCAAGTTCCGAAAGAAATCTAAATAAAAAAAAACGGGACACCCGCTATTAGATTTTTTAATCCTTTATTGTTAATTGGGATAAGAAATTTAGATTTCTCGCTAAACCCGTACCGAGCCCTTCGACTTTACTCAGGACAGGCTTAGTAGAAGTGTTCGAAATGACGCATGAAGTTGTAATTGAGCTTGCTTCGTTTGTGAGTTTGTCCTGTGGGTATCCATAATATTTATCTTCTTTCTTTGTCTTGATACAAAGAAACAAAAATCAAGGCTGCCCAAAAATTTGACTAAAAAATTTGAATCCGACCCCAACCCACCAATTTTTCTTTACGTCTTCGTGTCTGATTTTCTTAACGCAATTTTTGGAATGCCAATTAAATCCTGTTGATTCCGAAAGGGAGTACTGAAAAGTAAAATAACATCGGAATTGTGAAAATTTTGTCCATTAATTACGTTTCATCTAAAGCGATGACATTTTTGTTGCTTCATTCTGAAATCAGAACTAAGACACCTGTGTACGTAAATATATGATTTTTCCCGTGTAGGTGTGAGAATTCTGAATTGCCGAAGAATCCTACTATTGGTATATTACCCAAATAGTGATTGATATAGGCTGTGTCGATTCCCTTCTGACCATATAGGTATGATCCTCTGGCACAGCAGTTAAAATAAAATCCAAACATAAAAGGTTTATTCGGATCACTTGAAGATTTCATACGCTCTAGCATCTGCTTTAGGTCCTCTCTAGCCATCTGGGAATTCCTCACGGCAAACGTAATGTTCTGTCCCTCTATCACATTTTCTGCTACACCTATTAAGCCACTTTCAGGATTGAATCCTAATAGGTTTCTTATTAAATAATTACCCCTACTAAAATCATTTTTATCGTTTACAGGACTGAAACCTACAAATACCATGTGCATCATATCTCTAGGATTCCCGATTAGACTTTGTGGAATATATTCTTTTAAAACATCAAAAGCAGGTTTGTCATCAATTTCGATAATTATATTGTTTTCACATTTCGTTATTACAAAGGGTGGCCCAACTGGCTGGCACCCCTGAGTAATGCCTATTATATAGTTAAAGTCGCCTTGAATCATTAATCCGGAAACTGAACTCTGTGAAACCGTATCTCCACAAAACTCTGTTGTTTCATTAACGTTAGGATTTTCGGAAGCAGTCGCACCAACTATGGGTATACTACCCAATTGGGACTCAACGCCTTCAAACAGATTGTAAGGATTTATATTAAATGGGTCGGGAAGGAATGTGAGTAATGCTTTATCACCTTTTATCGGATTTAGCTTTTTACCTATCTCGACACCTGCTTTAAATCCTCCTTCTCTTGAATCTCCAGATATAAAGGAAGTGACTTCAATCAAGTCGGTTGAAACAGCTAACACAGAAACCCCTGGTTCTGCTTCTATCTCTCCTAGATTGGCGAGTACACCTATTCCACTGCAACCAGTGACGTTTGAAGTCTGAGTAATTTCACATACTGATTTAAGCATGTCTCTGTAGTGTTCCTTGTGCGGGAATGTGCAAAAGATAATTGCCCAATTGGCTGTATCTATACCTCCACTCTCCATGGCCTGATTAGTGGCCTCCTTAGCCGCTTCCGTACCATTTGAATGTTTGGAAAAACCTACTCCTGCTTTTAACATTTGTTCATTAATTTCCAAAATACATTAAATTCTCTAGTATTACTAAATATCCCCCCATGATATTATACGATTGGGAACGATTCTTATTACGGGCAGATTCAACTGAGAAAGCTTCATTTCACGATACTGGGGGTATTTTTCTGAAAGTATCCTTAAAGACTCATCGTATTCACTGCCGCTATCGATCAGCCCTGCTTTTCCGTGGATTATAACATAACCAAGCTTGCTCCAATCATCATCATAATCATCAATTACGATGGAAATATTTTGATTTTCCATTATATTTCTAATCCTCTTAAGATTTTTTACTTTTACCTTCTTGGGCTTTTTGTCAATTGGGGTGTATATGTTATTGCCATCAAAGGCATAGCAAATTGGGAGCACGAGTGGCTTTCCTAGTTTATCCACAGTTGCCATTCTGGCAATTTTGTGTGTTTGAATAAAGGAGAATTCTCTTTCTGTTGGTCTTGATTTCAATCTGCTTTCCTTAGTAAATTCAAGTTTGTTACAAAACTTGAATTATTGATTAATTATTTTATAATTTTTCGCTTCGTATATAAAGGGAAAAGGTGGTTTTTCTTTTTCAGTGATATCAAATGGGACCTACAAAAATATTTAGTGGAACATCTAATGTCCCTCTGGCAAAAGCTGTGTGCAAATATGTTGATGTACCATTTGGTAAGGCTGAAATAAGAAGGTTTAGTGATGGTGAAGTGTCCGTGGAGATCGCGGAGAGTGTTCGTGGAGCACATGTTTTTATAATTCAGTCGACTTGCCCCCCTGTAAATGAGCATATAATGGAACTACTTATAATAACGGATGCTTTAAAGAGGGCTTCTGCAAAGGCAATTACAGCGGTGATGCCATATTATGGTTATGCTAGGCAGGATAGAAAGGTCCAACCTAGAGCGCCCATATCTGCAAAACTCATCGCCGATATGATTGTGAGAGCTGGGGCGGATAGGGTCGTTACGGTTGATCTCCATGCTGGCCAGATTCAAGGATTTTTTGATGTTCCAGTTGATCACCTGTATGCCACACCTATTTTTATAAAGTATTTAAGAAAGAAGTTCAACAAGGATGATTTAGTAATAGTTTCACCTGATGCCGGTGGTATGGAAAGAGCAAGGGCGTATGCCAAAAGACTTCATGCGGGACTCGCTATGACAGATAAGAGGCGTACCCGCCCGAACGTGGCCGAACTTACTTATCTACTGGGTAATGTTAAGGGGAAGTCCGCTATAATAATTGATGATCTCGTAGACACTGCTGGGACTGCCGTACAAGCGGCACAAGTTCTAGTTAGAGAAGGGGCAAAGCGCGTAATCTTATGTTGCACGCATGGAGTACTTTCTGGAAATGCAGTGGAGAAAATTGAGAATTCGGATTTCGAGGAGGCGGTGATAACTGATACAATACCTCCTTGTGATGAGGCCAAATTTTCTAAAAAAATTACTGTTCTGAGTATTTCAAACTTAATAGGAGAAGCAATAAAAAGAATAACTACGGGCGAATCTATCAGTAGTTTATTTACTTAATTATCGTATAGGGAGTGATGAAAAATGGCGCATAATACATTGATTGTTGAGAGAAGAAATAACTTAGGAAAAAGTGCTGCTAAGAAGATAAGGAGCGAAGGAAACATCCCATCAATACTCTACGGTAAGGAAACCGAACCCATACCATTGGTGGTAAATTTAAATGAACTAAAAACCGCACTCTCTACAGAGGCAGGTGAAAACACTTTACTTGAAATAAAAATAAAAGGAGATGGAAAAGAGACTTCAAAGTTGGCTCTTCTGAGGGATATACAGTTTAATTACCTAACAAGTAAGCCAATACACTTTGATTTTCAAGAAGTCCTCATGAAGGAAAAATTAACCCTAAAGGTTCCTGTGCAAATTGTAGGAGTGGCTCTTGGTGTGAAAAATGACCATGGGATTTTAGAAGAGATCTTAAGAGAAATTGAGATTGAGTGTTTACCTAAAGATATTCCAAATTTCTTTGAAGTCGATGTGTCAGAGCTGGGCTTGGGGGACTCAATTCATATAGGTGAGTTAAATGTTTCGGATGAATTTACCATTCTTCACGAATCTGATGAAACAATAGTAACAGTACTAGCACCTAGAGTCGAAGAAGAGGTTGTTGAGGAAGAGGTTCTAGCGGAGGTCGAGGGTGAAGTTGCAGAAGAGGCAGAGGCTGAGGGAAAAGCGCCTGAAGAAGAGAGTGAAGAGAAGGAAAAAACCTAGAGATGTTTTTAGTTGTTGGATTAGGAAATCCGGGTGAGGAATATTCGTTATCGAGACATAATGTTGGGTTCAAGGTGGTTGATGAGTTAGCAAGGAGACTTGATGTAAATGTACGGAAGAAGGGTTTTAAAGGTTTTTATAGTGAATCACATATAGATCGAAAAAAGCTAATCTTTCTAAAACCCCAAACATATATGAATAAAAGTGGAGAGGCTGTATCCGAAGCAGTTAGATATTTTAATATTGCTTCGAGAGATATAATTGTAGTCCAAGATGAATTGGATCTTCCGACAGGTACCTTGCAAATTAAGGAAGGGGGTGGAAGTGCCGGGCACAAGGGGGTCGATTCAATTGTTAGTTGTTTAGGTGAGGCTGGTTTTATTAGGGTTAGAATTGGGATAGGGAAACCAACTCACAAGCCTGAAGTTATAAATCATGTTTTATCTGAGTTCGAGTTAGATGAAATGGAAAATATAAAGGAAGTTATAAATAAAGCAGTGGAAGCCGTTTTAGAAATTTTTCAGACTGGAATTGAGAGTGCCATGAACAAATTTAACAAAAGGGCTAAATGCAGTAGATCAACAGACAAATTGATTTCTTAACAAATCCACATAAGGAGGAAATACCACATGGCCGAGCTTATCGCAGCACTTTTTGGATTTATTCTAGGCATCGTTGTATTAGGTTATGCCTATACTGTATATAGAGGAATCAATGTGCTTCCTGATGGTACAGAAAAAATGAAGGAGATAGCCGCTGCAATACATGAGGGAGCAATGGTTTTTCTTAAAAGGGAATATAGGATAATAGCTATATTTGTTGTTGTTGTGTTTATTCTACTTTCCGTATTTATAGATATCAGAGCGGGGATTGCATATCTTGGAGGTGCGATTTGCTCTATGGTGGCCGGATTTTTTGGTATGAAGGCGGCAACAAGAGCGAATGTAAGAACGGCTCAGGCTGCTGCAACTGAAGGTCAAGGGAGGGCTCTTACTGTCGCTTTTAAGGGCGGAAACGTTATGGGTTTATCTGTTGCAGGCTTGGGTCTTCTCGGACTATCGATAGCGTTTGCACTTGGTATCGGTATTCCGGATAATCCAGCGGAACCTTCGGCATTGTCTAATTTTGTTAAAACATTTGCTGGGATAATAGGCGGATTTGCTATGGGAGCAAGCTCTGTTGCACTCTTTGCAAGAATCGGAGGGGGTATATTCACAAAGGGTGCAGATGTCGGAGCGGATCTTGTGGGAAAGGTTGAAGCTGGAATTCCTGAGGACGATCCTAGAAACCCTGCTACTATAGCGGACAATGTAGGTGATAACGTAGGTGACGTTGCCGGTATGGGAGCGGACCTGTTTGAATCATACGTAGGGGCAGTCATTGCTACGATTGTAATAGCTGCTGGGATGACCAGTAACCAGATAGCCCTTATGTCAATTCCATTGGTCTTAATTACATTGGGAAGCGCATCATCAATAGTGGGTGCAAAAACAGTTGAATGGTTTAAGGACCTAGATCCTCAGCTGGTACTAAGGCGAGCAACTTTTTATGCAGGTGGTATTTACTTGGGTTTATCGCTATTAATTCTTCTGTTGATTGCACTAATTGATGGAATCGGTATTAAGTTCATCATGGGAATTTTCGCTGCAGCTGTGCTTGGTCTAATCGCTGGGGTTGCCATTGGGCTTTTAACTGAGTATTACACTTCGGGCTCTCCCATAAGGAAAATTGCAGGTGCATCCGAGACTGGTGTAGCAACTAATATAATAGAAGGACTAGCTCTTGGTATGATGAGCACAACCCTTCCAGTAATTTGTATAGCAATTGCTATAGGGTTTTCATATGCCTTTGCCGGTCTGTATGGAATAGGGATTGCTGCAGTAAGCATGCTTGCGACAATAGGAATTACGATGTCCGTAGACGCATACGGACCAGTTGCCGACAATGCCGGTGGAATTACAGAAATGGCAGGATTGGGCGAAGATGTGAGAAAAATTACGGATCGGCTAGACTCCCTTGGAAACACCACCGCGGCAATAGGTAAGGGCTTTGCAATCGGATCGGCTGCTCTAGCTGCTCTGGCTCTATTTGCCGCATATACTAAAGCAGTTGGTCTAAGTGTCATCGACCTTACAAATAGTAAAGTAGTTGTTGGACTGCTTTTGGGGGGTACGATTCCATTTCTACTTGCCGCACTTACAATGGGGGCTGTCGGAAGAACAGCCCAAAAAATGGTTGAAGAAGTTAGAAGACAGTTTAAGGAGATAACTGGGCTCCTTGAAGGCAACTCCAAACCAGATTACGCTACATGTGTTGGAATCAGCACAGACGCAGCTCTTAGGGAAATGGTTATACCTGGAATTACAGCTGTAATTGCGCCCCTAATTATAGGTTTCATTTTAGGACCACAGGCGCTCGGTGGTTTCCTAGCAGGTGCCGTAGTCACGGGGGTCATGCTAGCACTTATGATGGCTAATGCTGGAGGTGCTTGGGACAATGCGAAGAAATTCATTGAGGAGGGAAACCTTGGTGGGAAGGGATCTGAGGCGCATAAGGCTGCTGTAGTTGGAGATACTGTCGGTGATCCATTTAAGGACACATCCGGTCCAGCAATGAATATATTGATCAAGCTGATGTCTATCGTTTCACTTGTGGTTGCCCCGCTCTTAATTTAATTAATTTCACTTAACTGTATGATGGGACAATTAAAGTGATCTAATTAATTGTTTAGAGGTCCCATCATCATTGTAGAATGAGATGAGTCTTACATGTGGGATTGTTGGTCTGCCAAATGCTGGGAAATCAACTATTTTTAACGCATTGTCATCCTCAAAGGCACTTGTGGCCGACTATCCATTTACTACGATCGAGCCTAACGTTGGTATTGTTAATATTCCGGATGAGCGATTGACTAGGCTTGCTGAAATCATAGAGCCGCGGAAGGTCATACCAACTACACTTAAATTTATTGATATTGCCGGACTTGTGAAGGGTGCGAGCAAAGGTGAGGGGTTGGGAAATAGATTTCTAGGGACTATAAGGGAAGTGGATTCTTTGATTCATGTCATAAGGTGCTTTGAATCAGGTGGCTCGCACGTCTTAGAGTTTATTGATCCGAGGAGAGATGTGGAGATTGTTAACTTGGAGCTTTTATTGGCGGATTTAGAAACCGTAGAGAAAAGAAAGAATAAATTAGAAAAGCCTGCCAAATCTGGGATTAGGGATGCTCAGGCGGAATTTGGTTTTCTGGAACAAATTCATGATCATCTTACCCAAGGAAATTCGGCAAGGCATTTTGTTCTCAGTGGACAAGAAGAGGAAAGATTACTTAAGGGGCTTAATTTGCTGACAATTAAATCAGTCCTCTATGTTGCAAATCTTGAAGAAGGGACTGAAAACAAAGATTACATAGATGTTTTAAAAGAAATCGCTGCGAAAGAAGACGCAGGTATGATCACCATCTATGGTAAATTGGAGCTTGAGCTTTTGGAATTGCCAGAAGATGAAGCGATATTATTTTTAGCTGAAATGGGACTCTCCGAATCTGGATTGATAAGGCTTGTAAAAGCCTCATCTGATCTACTAGACCTTATTACTTTTTATACTACTAATGGAATTGAGCTACGTGCTTGGAGTATTACGCGGGGAACAGAAGCACCCAGAGCGGCAGGGAAAATTCATAGTGATTTTGAAGAGGGTTTTATAAGGGCTGAGGTTATATCTTATGACGATTATGTAAGATGTGGTTCTGATACAAAGGTTAGAGAATCGGGACTTTTGAGGATTGAGGGTAGGAATTATCAAATAGAGGATGGAAATATGGTATATTTTAGATTCAAAAATTAATTCCGTTACTCTGAATTAAGGTTTTATAATCCAAATTTAGGGTCGGTAAGACCAAAACGGAGGTATGTAAGATGTCAAACCTGAAATTTTACGAAACGTTTTATCTGACTCGTCCGGACATCTCGGAGGATGAGTTATCAAGGGTGCAGAAAAGACTGGATGATACGATTTCAAGCCATGAGGGTGAAATAATCAAATCCGAAAAATGGGATGAGAGAGATCTTGCCTACGAAATCGGAGATTATACAAAGGGGGTTTATTATATTTTGGTATATAAATCTTTACCAAGTGTTGTAAAGGAAATAGAGAAAAACCTAAGATTTTTTAATACTGATGTTCTCAGATTCATTACATTGAGCATTGAGGAAGAAACAGCTCCAAGGGAACAAGTTTCAACAGAAGAGCAGACTGATAACGGGGGTATATAAGAATGGAAGAGAGAAGAGAAAAAAAATATTTTGCGAAAAGAAAGGTTTGTAGATTTTGCACCGAACCAATAATAATAGATTATAAGGATGTTAAGCTCCTATCACATTTTATTACTGAAAGAAAGAAAATAATTCCAAGGAGAAGCTCCGGAGTTTGTGCGAAGCATCAGCGAGCACTTGCTTCAGCTATAAAACGTGCACGCGTAATGGCTCTCATTCCGTTTACGGTACTCCACTAGAAATAGAAATATATACACTTTTACAACTTACATCATATATGATGCACAGACCTTTTAGTACATAGGAGGGATTGTTGATGAAGGTTATTCTAATAGCAGACGACGGACCCTATGGGA
This sequence comes from Desulfobacterota bacterium AH_259_B03_O07, assembly GCA_027717645.1. Classification (GTDB taxonomy): domain Bacteria; phylum Desulfobacterota_D; class UBA1144; order Nemesobacterales; family CSP1-2; genus JALLOG01. The sequence continues at coordinate 3,209 of JALLOG010000084.1, read as the reverse complement.
AAAAAGGAGAAGTAAAAGAGGTTAAAAAAGGGTTTGCTAGAAATTATTTGTTTCCTAAAAGAATTGCTATAGCAGCTACTCCTGGAAACCTTAAAGATTGGGGGCAGCAAATAAACGCGTTAAATAAGAAGGAAGAAAAGTTAAGGGAAGAAGCCGAGGATTTTGCATCAAGGCTTCGAGGGGTCTCTTGTAAAATTCCTGTTAAAGTGGGAGAAGGAGAGAAGATTTTTGGATCTGTTACATCACAAACCATTTCGGATATCCTCTCTCAACAGGGTTTTGACGTTTCAAAAAAGGATATAGATCTGGATTCACCACTTAAGACAATGGGAACTCATGAAGTCAAGATAAGACTTCACTCAGATGTATCTGTTAAAATTAGTGTTGAATTGATTAAAGAAGATCTAGAAAATAAACAAGGCTAAAAAATCAGGACGAAAATGTTTAGATGAAAATCTGAACTTTATTACCTAGCTTATTCACAACTAATTACCTAATTGTGACATCATTTCTCGCATTGTTATTTTCTTATAGTCAGCTGGTGGTTGGAATTCAGAAGCAGGTATATTGGATTTTGAGACCTTTGTTACTTCTTCAATATAGATATTACCATCAGATTCGTGATCGATTTTTTTCATGGGGAATCCTGATTCAAATACCTCTTTGTAAACCATTTGCCCCTGTGAATCGAGAGAAAGAAACTCTGCACTTTCACTTAAATCTTTTATTTTTTGAAAATAATTAGACAACTCTTGCATGTCTATCACATCATTCACCACAGAATTGTTAGTCCAGACTTCTTCTGCAAGTTTCCCGTCTTCATATATCTCATACTTAACAGATTTATATCCCGCAATTGATTCACTTTTATCTGTTTTTTGTAATGTCAATTTTTTTGGTTTTGTAGTACTTCCCGGTAAGGGAATACCCTGAGCCTTCATCATCTCTTCCATCTGGGCTTTTTTGTCAGGTGGTAGCTGTGAGAGTTGTCGTTCAATTTCAATCTTCATTTTAGATGTCATTTCCTGAATGACCTTGAAGTATTCCTCTGGTTTCGCTGCTATATATCGTTTACCGCTCGTATCAATTTGAATCATTTCACCATTATTCAGGTCAAATATTGCTGCCGCACCCCCGTTCTCCTCTTGAAATTTAATTTTATTATCCGAAATCCAGATCTTTCCCTTTTCTCTTGTAGCACTCCCTTGTTGGTATCTTACTTGTTCCATGATAATCCCATCAGCAGCAAATGTATTAAGATTGAATACTATTAAAGTAAGAAATAAAACTATCAATAATAAATTTAGAAATCTAATAAATTTATACATTTATCCAACCCTCCGGGTATAATACCTTTAAAAGTTATCCAAATAGCATTGAGAACAAGCTTTAAAATAACTAATAAAATGATTAATTACCAGTGTAATATCAATTTATTAACTCTTCATAACGCATTCAAGTCTTATGTGTCTATTGACGACTACAATATTTATGACAGATTACAAATTCATTAGGCTAGCTTTATTGGGAGGTTAACATATCGTGTCTAAAAACAATATTATGTTTGCGCCAGTTGGAGAAAAGGAAGTAACAAGAGCTATAGTAGAGGGATTCACGGAAGAATTTACCGAATACATCACAAGCGATGTGATCATAGTAGGCGCGGGACCAAGTGGACTTGTCGCTGCTAAGGTCACTGGTAGAAAAATCCACATTTGGCCGGGCGAGTGCCATGTTCATGCAGGCTTAAGACCTATACATATCAAAAAAATGAGGGAAGCTCATCCAGGAGCTGAGATGTTGATTCATCCCGAATGTGGTTGTACGACTTCCTTTCTATACCATACTGCAAATGGCTCAGCAGAGAATGAAGATATTCATTTTCTCTCAACAGGTGGAATGATCGAGCATTCAAAAAAATCTGATTCTAAAGAATTTATTATCGCTACTGAAAATGGGATGCTCCACAGGTTGAGAAAGGACAACCCGGAGAAGACATTCTATCCGGCTAAAGAAAATGCAATTTGTAAATATATGAAAATGATCACTTTAGACGGGGTATTAAGCTCACTTCAAGAAGATAAGTATGAGGTAAGAGTGCCTGAAGAAACTGCTTTTAAGGCCAGGAAAGCAATTGACAGAATGCTTGAACTGACTCATTAAACCAAGCCGAAATCAAGACGTCAATCTTCTTATAATTCTGCTTTCAAACCATATATCAAAATCGGCAATACCTATTCTTTTCGGATTTTCTTTGTCAAGTAGGGACGTTCAATTGAACGCCCCTGCAATCATTGTTCTCTAACTAATACCCGTCAGTCAGACTGCCTGGCCTCCTTGGATCGGAAGCTCCATATAGAAAACCGCCCTTCTTCATCACGCTCTGAGCACTGCCAATTGTATTTCCAACTACTATGTTTTGACCCATTTTCTTCAAAATTCTTATAGTGTCCTCGTTTAATCCCTTTTCAACCACTAGTCGATCCGGAAGCCACTGATGATGAATCCTCACCGCGTTTGTCGCCGTAGCAATATTCATTTTAAAGTCAATGACATTCAAGAGTATTTGTAATACAGTCGTTATAATTCTACCGCCTCCGGGACTACCGGTTACTAAGAAAGGTGTTCCATCCTTTATGACAATTGTTGGTGTCATGGAGCTCAACATTCTCTTTTCAGGCTCAATAGCATTGTACCTCCATCCAATAAGACCGTACGCATTCGGAACGCCGGGCTTTGAAGAAAAGTCATCCATTTCGTTATTTAGGAGAATTCCGGTACCAGGCACCGTTAATTTCGTTCCATAACTGAAGTTAAGCGTGTATGTATTAGAAACTGCATTTCCATACTTATCGATAACAGAAAAATGAGTAGTGTCACTTCCCCCTATATATTCATTCGGATTACCTGACGAGATTCTGTTGCTGGGCGTTGCTTTATAAGGATTTATTCTCTTGCCAAGCTCTTCTGCATACCTCTTTGAAATTAATCCATCAACTGGCACAGACACAAAATCCGGATCACCTAAATATTTTGATCGGTCAGCATATGCCAATTTCATAGATTCCACCATTAGATGGATTGCCTTTGCGGTGTTATGCCCATAATTCCAAATTGGATATTGTTCTAATAGATTCAACATCTGTAATAAATGCACGCCACCAGAGCTTGGGGGAGGCAATATCAATAAATTTAAGTGTAGTTGGTAT
>JALLOG010000083.1 GCA_027717645.1 Desulfobacterota bacterium AH_259_B03_O07 | reverse complement strand
TTTACACGTTACAAACGAACTAGGATCTGTACCACCTGAGTATCAGCAGCAATTCATTGACGAATCATCAGGCAACCGATAAATTTTTGAGATTTAACTTGTTTTGAAAGATCTTATTTTTCTTTTTTACCTTTCGATGGTTTAATTTTTTCCTCTATGTCATCGAGTTTACTGGATGTTCGTCTGATTTGACCTTCAATGGTGAATACCGAGTCATGTAGGCTTTCAATCCTTTTAAAAAGTATTACACCAATTAATACTAATGGTAACAGAATGAATATTATGTGAAACCAGTACCCTGCACCCTGGGGGTTTCCCGAACAACTGCTAATAAAAATTGCAATGGTTAAAAGTGTAAAAGCGTGTAAAAGAAAACTCATCTCTCCAATCCTCCTTTGTGATTAGATTCGTCTAGAATTAATAATTTGTAACACATTACGATTTTTAAACTTTCAACGTTATATAATACAACATTTAAATGGTTATTTGAATATCTCGCAGTCAAATTAAATTTTATGACAAAATTATGACATGATTATATTATTGATTCTCATTAAACAATAGACCTTTTTGATCATTTATCGAAATTCATGCTTTAAAATGTTTTTCATAAAAAATAGTCGAATTTCTCAAGTTCTCTTTTATGTTATTTCTCTTTGATTTAAATAGGCAAGGTAATAAATATTTCTCCCTTCAGTTCTATACTCAGTTTCGAACTTTGTTTCTGGCCTATCGGGTAAAGTGTTTGTATATCCAGGTGGTGGGTAAACACTCTTATACGAACCAATTCCTTTAAAAACCTCTAATATATGATTTATATAGTCTCTGTGGTCACTTGCTATTTCCAGTACTCCATTAGTCTTCATTATTTGTGAAAGCCTTTCTAAAAACTTATTATTGATAATTCTATGTTTCTTTTGTTTATCCTTTGGCCAAGGGTCTGGAAAGTTGATGTATACTATGCTAAAGGTAGATGGCTTAAAGACCTCATCTAAAGCGATCTTAGCGTCCATATGAAGGAATTTAATATTTTCTGCTTCTTCTTTTTTGGCCCTTTTTACAGCGTTTTGAAACCGACTTCTTTTAATCTCTAACCCGATAAAATTCAATTTCGAGTTTTTTCTTGCCGTCTCTAGCAAGAAGTCGCCGTCTCCAAATCCTATTTCCAAAGCCGATTCATTCGTATTGTGGAATACTTCTTTCATATCTAAAGGTAAATAATATTCTGAGATGTCCAATAATGGATTTCTATGGTTGTGGAAAGACATTTTTTTGGTTTTTTATGAAGAAAATAATTCATTTATATCAATATCAGTCTCTATATTTTGAAATTAATGAATTTATTCACTCCCTTGAGTTGATTCGATTATCAAAGAATTTACTTCAAAGCGAGTTGGTTATGTAACATGCAATATTGGTTACGTTATCCAATATCTAATGCTTTAGTGATTTGTATGTTTGCTATTTTTATTGCGAAATTTCCTTTGGTTTCCGACATCTCGCCAATCTTTTTCGGAAGAACCATCTCTATTTTGCCGCGGCGAGCCTTTTTATCTAGTTTCATTGTGGCCATCATTTTTTTTAGATCCATCCGGACTGGAAATCGCGTTGGCAGTCCGGCTTTTTTTAAGAGATTATGTAGTCTTTCGAGATCCTCTCTTTTCAGGATCCCTAATTGCAAAGCTATTTTGCCTTCGGTTATCATCCCCATAGAAATTGATTCGCCATGGGTTATTTTATAGTCGAGTAGGTTTTCTATTGCATGCCCAATTGTATGTCCAAAATTTAGTATCTTTCTCAGATTTGATTCCTTTTCATCGAGTTCCACAATGTTCCCCTTAATCTCACAGCATTTTTTTATTACAGGGATTAGTATTTCAGGTCTGTAAGAAAATATTTTATTCATGTTTTTTTCTATAAACCCAAAGAGTTTTTCATCTCGTATTACACAATACTTGATTATTTCTGCTAGACCTTCTCGTATTTCTTTTTTATCTAGAGTCGTCAATGTTTCGACGTCAATATATACCCTATATGGTTGATGGAATGCACCGATTAGATTCTTACCATATAGAGTATCAATTCCTGTTTTTCCTCCTATTGAGCTGTCAACAGATGCTACTAGAGTCGTTGGTACCTGGACGTATGGGATACCTCGATTGAAGGTTGCAGCAACGAAACCAGCGACATCACCCACAACCCCACCTCCAAGTGCTATTACTGCCGAGTCTCTAGCCATACCCGCCTTTAACATTTCGTTTTCTATAATAACCTTAGTACCTCTGTTTTTACTTTTTTCTCCTGCCGGAAAGGAGATCAGAATTGTTTTTATTTTAGACTTCTTGAACTGTTCTATCAGTTTCTTTCCATAGATGGAGGAAACATTTGAGTCTGTTATTATCGCATATGAATGTGCAAGATTATTTTTTTTTAGTTCTAGAGGAATCTTTTTTAATAACTTTTTTCCTATGACAATTTCATATGAATTATCTTCCGTTTTTCTTAGGTTAACTTTTATCCTTTCCATTTCAAGCTTCCAATCAGATTCTACGACATAAGGGATTTAAATGTTTATCTTATTTAATTCCCGTCCTTGAATGAAAGTATCTTTAGTGTGGGTCCTAATTCTAGTTTTATATCGGTTTGTTTATCTGTGCCATAGATCGCTCCGTCAATGACGTATCCTCTGTTTCCTTCTATTTTTACACTTTGAGCCGATCGATTTAAATAATTTCCGGAAGAATCGGTTTTGAGACTAGTATATAAACCAATTGGTAATTTATATAGTGCTCTCTTGAAATAGGGTAGCCTCATATAAATGATATTGAATCGATTTCCTGGCTGTTGCTCTTCTGCAAATGGCCTGAATCCAAATACTAGTCTTTTAACACTCGCAGCAGCTATAAATAAATGGCTATCGTATGGGACCTTTTCATCATTTAAATATACACTCGATTGAATAGGACGGAAAAGTTCATGGTTAGCATTAGTTAAGTATATTAAAAAAGATTTCAAGATGAGTTTCAGTGCCACTCCAACACCTCCACCTTCAATATCGTACCATTTCATAAACTTATAAGGTAAGCCATCAATCCAGGTAAAACCATAATTAGGGGATTCGAGGCTTGAGTCAGTCACTTTGATTGTACCTCGTTCGATACTACTCAGCCGGATTTTATTCCTTATAGATCGCATCAGATTACGACAGATTGTGTTTTGATCATAATTTAGTCCTACGTCAGCGGAAAGGAAATTGATTGTTCCACCTTTTAGAGGGACGACCAATGGTAGTTCTTTGTCTCCATATAGGTTTATATAGGTAGTAAGAACGGAACTCAATGTTCCATCTCCTCCGCTTATGCAAAGAATTCTTATACCATTCTCATGAAATTCCCTCACAACCTTCCGTATTCCATCCTTACTGTTTGTTGAACGCACCAATCCATTATTACGTAAAATTTTTTCAAATTTCCTTAATTTCACTTTTGTATGTTTTTTATTTAATCTGGCAAAAGGGTTAAAGATGAGACCGATTGGCTTCATACCGGATATTTTAAAACAGACCATATTGGGTAGGGTTTTAATTTATCTCGACCTTTTAATTCGATGAGTTCAATGAGAAAACTATATCCAACAATATCTCCCCCCAATTTTTTTACAAGTTCACCTACTACTGCGGATGTGCCTCCAGTAGCCAAGAGATCGTCTACAAGTACGACCTTGCTTCCCCCTGAAATAGAATCCCTGTGGACCTCTAATGCATCATTCCCGTATTCGAGATCATAAGTTGCGTTTATGGTTTTGAACGGAAGTTTACCAAGTTTCCTAACTATGACGAGTCCCATTCCTAATTTGTATGCCAGGGCTGCGGCAAAAATGAACCCTCTGGCTTCAACTCCGACAAGATACTCGACCCCTTTATTATTTAGTGAATCGGCCATGGCATCTACAGCCTGTCCGAAGACCTTCGGATCTTTAAGAAGAGGAGTAATATCATGAAAAAGAATGCCCTCTTTCGGGTAGTTTGGAATGTCTCTTATATAATTTTTTAGATTTTCCAATTTCTAATCTCCTTAAGGTAAATATCTCAAAGGATTCACCGGACTCCCGTTTTTCATTATCTCAAAATGAAGATGTGGTGCAGTTGCATTTCCACTCGATCCAACCTCTGCAATAACATCGCCGGCATCTATGCAAGATCCGGATCTTACATGATTCTTTTTATTATGTGCATATAGTGTTCTTATTCCATCTCGATGCTCTAGGATTACAATTCTTCCATATTTTGAGTAACCATTAAGCTTGTTCTCGCTTGCGACTACTAACCCATCCGCTACTGCTCTTATGGGAGTCCCTTTTGAGGCTGGTATATCTATCCCGGTATGGAGTCCTCTGTTTACTCTTCTACCGTAATAGGATGAGATTTTTCCTTTCAGTGGCCATCTAATATTTGAAACAGATTCCCCTGGAATTATCAACAATTGACCAGAAGAAATTGAGGATGGTTCTGTAATTTCATTGACTCTCGCTATCTCTTCTACTGAAGTGTCATACATTTTTGATATACCATACAGTGTTTCTCTTTTTTTAACGATATGAATTTTGCTTTTTTCAACAAAATCATGGCTACTCCTGATGCAGTCTTTAGGAGTTGTTGGAAAAGATACAGGAGGCTGTGGACGCCTTGTACAGGATACGCTAATCGCTATTATTAGCAAGATCGAAAGCCAGATCCACGGCCTCTTTGGGACTGGAGACAATCTTGATCTCAGAAGACACCTCCCATGTATTTATTCCAATTATAGGAATTCCTAGTTTTAATGCAAACGCGATTTCTGATAGTGTCCCATAACTTCCTCCCACAGCAATTATAGCCTTACTAGAGCGTACGACAATCACATTCCTCGCATGACTCATTCCTGTAACTATTGGTATGTCAACATAGGAATTGGCTTCATCTCCACGATATCCGGGGATAATGCCAATTGTGAGTCCATCTTCAGATTTTGCCCCTCTGCAGGCTGCTTCCATTACACCTCCTTCTCCCCCACATACCACAACTCCATTTCTCTTTGCAATTTCTTTTCCTACTTCTTGAGCAGTTTCGAATTCCTCCTTTGTTGCCTGTGCAGTTCCTATAACTCCGATTATTAATTTCATTGAATTCAGATTTAAAATAATCTATATAAAGCAAATCCCTTTAATGTTTTTGTTGTCTATTTTACCTTTGTTCTTAAATTTGTGTAGTATCTAATTCCAATTGAATTTGTAATGGTAGAGAGATAATTAATTTTATTTAATCAATTCTGACAATGTTGTTTCCAAAAAAAACGAGATATATTTCGTTGCCCATTAGGAATAAAATTTGGAAATATTTATATGGGACGATTTGTATCTCTTTTTAGCTTGTTTATATGCAAATATTTGTTTTTCTTAATAAAACCGTATGCAATTTTCCATTTATGCTAAGTAGATGAAATGAACATTCTTGACTGGATAGTCGTAGTTGTTATTCAGCTGGGCTTTTGGGCTTTAGTTGGCATTTGAAAAAAAGGCAATCAACCATCGAGGATTACTATCTGGGCGGACGTCAAATTCCTTGGTGGGCTATAGGGCTCTCAACTATGGCCACCCAGCTTGGAGCCATTAGCTTTATCTCAGCCCCCACGTTTGTACCTTTAAAACCTGATGGAGGACTGACTTGGCTAGGCTATGAGTTCGCGGTTCCTGCCTTGTATTCGTAATGATTTTTATTATTCCGGTAATTCACAGTGCTAAGGTTGTAAGCATCTATGAGTATTTGGAAAGACGATTCGACTCGACTACTCGTTCACTAGTAAGCGCAATATTTCAAGTTGGTAGGGCTCTTGCAACCGGAGGCAGCATCTACGCGCTTGGCTTAGTTTTGTCAGCGGTCCTGAAGCTTCCAATTGCTCCCATAATTCTTGTAATCGGGGTGGCGACCATTGTATATGACGTATGGGGTGGTATGAAAGCCGTAGTATATAGCGACGTAATTCAGATGATTGTACTAACCATTGGAATTTTTATTACTGGGATTGTGGACTGTATCTTATAGGTGGTTTTGAAAATGTCATTGTGTCAATCGAGAAATAAAGGCTAATGGTATTGGATCTACGTAGCCATGGTTTTGGAGATGGTAACGATTTCAGCTTTTGGGCATTGCTCTTTGGAGGCTTCTTTCTTTACATTTCATATTATGGTTGTGATCAGAGCAAAATTCAAAGAGAGATGTCTGCCAAAAACATTGACGCGGCAAAGAAATCTTTGATGCTAAATGGGTTAGCAAGGTTTTTACTGGTGGCTGCGTATTGTGGTATGGGGTTATTGATAGGTGCGTTCGCATTTCAAAACCCCGAATTTATGAGCCTGATACCAAAAGATAAGGTTGATTATATGGTTCCAATTTTCGTTCTTAATTATCTTCCACATGGGATAATAGGATTTATCGTCGTGGCAATACTTGCTGCTTTTATGTCCAGTCTAGATACATCTATTAATTCACTTAGCGCGGCTACTATGAGTGATATATATCAAAGACATATAAAGCCCGCCGCCACAGAAGCTCATTATCTTTTATGGTCTAAGATATTCACAGTAGCATGGGGAATTATATGTACCGGTTTTGCTTTCTTGGTTGGAAATATTGCCGATACCGTAATTGAAGCGATCAATAAAGTAGGATCATTGTTTTACGGACCTGTGCTGGCGGCCTTCATTCTTGCAATTCTTTTTAAAAGGTCCAATGCAGGTGGAGCAAAGTTGGGTGTGCTATTAGGGATAGCGGTAAACCTGATATTGTGGCTAGGATTTCCCAAAATATCATGGTTGTGGTGGAATCTAACGGGTTTTGTATCCGCTGTACTATTTGGATATCTGTGGAGTTTGATGACCCAAACACAGGAGTTACACACCGAAGCCGTAGGCTTGATAAAAGACGAGTATCGCAAGTATAGAGTGGAAGTATAGATACACTTATTTAATTATTTACTTTATTGTAATAGTTATCTTAGTATATTTTATCCAATCCCTCTGGTTAAAAATTTAAAGACATTACTTGATTTTATTGTTAATTTTGCTAATTTGTTTTACTATAACCTTTTGTAATTATAAAATAATCTAAAAAGTAATAACTATGAAAAATTATAAGGTTTTATTTCTTTTATTAATCTCTTTTCTAGTTTCTTCTCCTAAGGCGTATTCTGATCAGATCGAAGCCGAGGATAATGGTTCACCACTTGGATTCGATTTCGGAATTTCTAAAAAAGAAGCGATAAGGAAAATTGAGTCTGAGGGTAAAACCATATTAGAGAACAACGTCGACTCTAAAGAGATTAGGACGATAATTGTTGAAGGTGTTTTAATAGATTTGCCTATTGATGTAGATGATAGTAATATCCAAACACGACTTGAATTTTTTGACGATAAGCTTATGTCTACCTCACTCATCATAAGACCTGACGACCATTCAAGTATTGGTGATGCTGCTGGTTTACTTTATGCCTATCTAGCTGAAAATTATGGGGATCCATATCACAAGGAGAAAATACTGAATTTTATAACCTGGACATGGCTACAACCCGAAGTAAAAGTGGTTTACACAACGAGTAGAAATAGTAACGAATTGAAAATTGCATATACATATGAGCCCATGAACAGAAAAAGACTTGAAAAAGAACTGGAGGAGAAACGTAAGGTAAAGCCGGAGGATCCCGCCACCGAGATGTTTTTGGAAGGCGACTATAGCAAACCGGCTCATTTGAAGGAATAAAATCAACACATTATAAAATGTTAACAAATCTGTTTCTTCATTGTTGGGATTGCGGGAATGGAATAATATTTAAATTAGGCCTCTTTAATTATAGTTAACCGATTCTTTAACAATATCTACGATATCACTCATTATACGATTTAGTGAAAAGTCTTTAGGGGTATAAATCCTTTTTATACCAGATTTTATTAAATGCCTTGCATCATCTTCGGGTATTATGCCCCCTGCTATAATAGGGATATCACTAAGTTCTCTGTGCTTTAGAAGTTTTAATATTTTAGGTATCAAGGTATCATGTGAACCCGAGAGTATGCTAAGTCCGATCAAGTCAACGTTTTCTTGCTCAACAGTGCTTACTATTTGTTCCGGTGTAAGTCTGATACCTTGATAAAGCACCTCCATCCCGACATCCCTTGCGCGTACCGCTATCTGTTCAGCGCCATTCGAGTGACCATCCAAACCGGGTTTGCCAATAAACAATTTGACGGGTCTTCCTAACGATTTACTTAATGCTTTAACTTCACTTCTAATATTTCTAATTTCGTCCGTCTCTTGTTGCACTTTTATTGAAGTTCCCGTGGGTGCTCTGTATTCACCAAAGACTGACCTTAGGGTGTCTGCCCATTCACCAGTTGTTACACCTACATGTGCACAACGAACGGATGTTGCCATTATGTTTTCATCACTTTGGGCGGCCTTTCTTAGAGCTTTTAGTGCTTCTTCGACCTCATTAAGATTTCTTCTCGATTTAAATGTTTTCAGTCTTTTTGTTTGTTCTTTTACGACATTAGGTTCTACTTTTTGGGTCGATTCCTCCATTGACTGCAACAGTGGTGACTGCTCTGTTTCAGTGAAAGAGTTTACTCCCACCATCTTAATTTCCCCGGACTCAATAGCTTGTACCCTTCGGGCATGTGAAGCAACCAATGCCGTTTTCATATAATTAATTGCTTCGAGGGCGCCCCCCATTTCCTCTATCTTTTTAATTTCCTTCATGGATTCATGTATAAGTTCATCTACTTTATTTTCTACGATGTGAGATCCATTGAAGATATCGGGGTATTCAAGCAGATCGGTTTCAAATGCCAATATTTGTTGAAATCGAAGGGACCATTGCTGATCCCATGGGCGAGGAAGTCCAAGAGCCTCATTCCAAGCTGGAAGCTGAATTGCTCTGGAACGTGCGTCTCTGCTCAGAGTTACGGCAAGCATCTCTAAGGTGATCCTTGCCACATTGTTCTCAGGTTGTTGTGCCGTTAGTCCTAGTGAATTAACCTGAACTCCATATCTGAAACGCCTGAATTTGTCTTCTTTAACTCCATACCGGTTTAGTGTGAGTTCATTCCACATCTCCGTAAATGCCCTCATTTTACACATCTCTTCTATGAAACGAACGCCTGAATTTACAAAGAAAGATATACGACCTACGACTTTAGGAAATTCATCCTTAGGAATTCTTCCACTTTCAAGTGTCTTGTCGAGCACAGCTATTGCGTTTGCAAGTGTAAAGGCTATTTCCTCAACAGGAGTCGCTCCAGCTTCTTGTAGATGGTAGCTACAAATGTTTATGGGATTCCATTTTGGTACTTTGGCATATGTATATGAAATCATGTCTGAGATTAACCGCATCGACGGATTTGGTGGAAATATGTAGGTGCCACGAGACAGATATTCTTTTAATATGTCGTTTTGAGTAGTACCCCGGAGGAGTGAAATGTCTACGCCACGTCTCTCGGCAACGGCAATATATAGAGAAAGGAGCCATGCTGCTGTAGCATTTATTGTCATTGAAGTGTTCATTTTTTCGATGGGAATTTGGTTGAATAGGGTATCCATATCTTCAATGTGACGGATTGGAACTCCTACTTTTCCTACTTCGCCTTCAGCAAGTGGGTGATCAGAGTCATATCCTGTTTGTGTGGGAAGATCAAATGCAACACTCAGTCCAGTTTGTCCCTTTGCTAGATTTTTTCTGTACAATTCGTTTGATGCCTTTGCCGTAGTATGGCCAGCATAGGTTCTCATAATCCAGGGTCTGTCTTTAAACTGTTTGCTCGACTTTTCCTTGAGTTTTGTGGACATCAGATTGTTCTCAATATCGACCTAATGACTACATCCATAATAATTCTATCTGAAAATTAAGGCAAGTTAAATTTGTTCGTAACTCTCTGCTTGAATCAGGGGGACATTACTTTATGTGCTTTCGAAGAGAGAAAATCTCTTCGAATGCATAAATCACTTTTAGTGGAAGCCGCGAAAATCTTTTAGGAAAAGATATGTATACAATCTTTTCTTTCAGTTTAATTTCTTCTTGTATCTCGAGCTCTTGGATTTTGTAAAGACGCATGTTGTTTTTGGCATGTTTGGATTATTTCAATCTCTTAAGCTCTAAGCGAATTTTGTCTATATCAATTCTTATTTTCTTCAAGCACGGCGTATATCGTATCCAGTAATGGATTTACTCTTTTCAGCCATAGAGTCCACGTATTCCTTTTTTAACCAATCCAGCCATATAAGCCTTCGATACCCTCATAAGAGCAATCTTAGCTGTTGCCTCATCTATCATCTGCCCTGTCTTTGGATCAAACATAGACCCCCCTCCTCGTTCATGGTAGAAATCAAGCTGATACTTTGCCTCCTCCAGCTGCTGCTCCGTAGGCGTATAACTTTCATTAGATATTTTCACCTGTTGAGGATGAATCACCCAAGTACCATCCATTCCTATAGCAGCCGCCCCCTCGTTCTTCCTCCTAAGCCTCTCTTCCACCTCAGCTACCACCGCCGGAGTATCATCCTTTCTCCAAATCCTCAGATACACGTTGTCTATTGCATGTAATCCCGCAGCTTTAGCAGCAGTGACCACGGCCTTTTTCTCATAGTAAAAAACCTCATTCTGCCTATCGAGGAGAAGATCCGGATCCCCGCCAAGCTCAGCCGTATAATCCGCTATACCAAATATAAGACCAGCCATCCTGGGAGATGCGGTACCTATTTCGTAGGCATGCTCCAGAGCATGTGGCCTCTCTATAAGTGCCTCGATGGCCACCTTCGTTTTCCACCCATATTTTCCCTCCAACTCATCCAGGAGTTCCGATACAAGCTTTACGTCGTCCGCTCCCCACACCTTTGGTACTATCACCCCATGGAACTTATCCACCGCCTGCTTCATCACCGCTTCCATATCTCCCCTGAAAAACTCAGACCGAAGGTTATTGGGTCTTACTGTCACAACCTTTTTACCAAAGTCAATGGAGTTTAATGCCTCAACCATCACCCCTCTGCTCTTATCCCCCTTAAACTCGTACGGACAGGCATCCTCGAGATCGGCCATAACGTGGTCAACCGGGGATTTCAGAGGGTCTGCAGCATTTTGATGAAGCTTCAAATTGTGTCCAGGATAGGTAAGCTCCGTTCTCGGTACCACTACCCTCGCTCCTTGATCAAGTATGAACATATTTGTTTCCTCCCTAATGTTAGGAGCACCATCCTTGGTGCGATTAAATCGCAGCTAGAAGCTGCTCCTACGAAAAGAAATTAATCCTAGATTACTAAGTCATAAGGTTTAAGTTAGTTTTCTTCTTGGTGTCTTAGTGCCTTGGTGGTAAAATAAATATTTTAACTCAGCTCAATGAGGCGTCTTGCAATGACCTCATGCTGAATCTCTGTAGTTCCCTCAAATATGCTTATCACCCTTCCATCCCTCCAGAACCTCTCCACTGGGTATTCTTTTGAGTATCCATAACCCCCAAATATCTGCATTGCCTCCCTTGTCACATACTCCACCATCTCCGATGCTATTACCTTTGACATCCCCGCCTCCAGATCACATCTCTTGCCCGTGTCCTTCATTGAACAGGCATAGTACACGAGCTGCCTTGCAGACTCCAGCTTCGATGCCATCTCAGAAAGCTTCATCCTTATTGCCTGAAAGTTACATATGGGTTGTCCAAACTGAGTACGCTCCTTTGAGTACTTCACCGCCGCCTCAAATGCAGCCTGTCCTACCCCCACTGCCCTTGCCGCGGTCTGAACCCTCGCACCCTCATATGTGGACATGAGTTGATAAAACCCCTTGTTCTCCTCTGTCCCTATCATATTCTCCTCAGGTACAAAGCACTCATCGAAGCTAAGGGTGTAGGATCTCATGCCATGATAACCGATGGTGGGAATGGGTTCTCCCGATATGTTCGGGTGTTCTAGCTTCTCCCCAGGCTCCTTTTCCACCAAAAACATGCTAAGTCCCCTGTGTCTTTTGCTCATGTCAGGGTCTGTGCGAGCGAGGACGGTGAGTATACGGGCACGGTTTGCAAAAGTGCACCAGGTCTTCTCACCGTGCAGTATATATCCCCCTTCGGTCTTTGTAGCCCTTAGTTTCATTCCCCCCGTGTCTGAGCCAGAGTCTGGTTCTGTAAATGCGGCTGCGGTCATGATCTCGCCCCTTGCAATGCCGGGGAGGAATTTGTTTTTTTGTTCCTCAGTGCCGTGGGCAAGAAGGAGTGTGCCCGTGATGATGCTTCTTGTCATAACGCTTCCAACGCTAAGCCATCCTCGGCTTAGTTCCTCTGCAACTATTGCCATGGATACGTAATCAAGGCCTATGCCGTCGTATTCGGTGGGGAATATTAGTCCGAAGTAGCCAAGCTCTGCCATCTGTTGGATGATTTCCTGGGGAATTTCTTGGTTGTTGCGGTCTAGTTCGTGGGCAATGGGTACAATTTCCTCTTCTGTGAACTTGCGAACTGCTTTTTTAATCTCCTCGTGTTCTTCTGTTAGGAGTGGCATTACTTCTTCCTCCGAGCGTGCATATGTTTAGTAATGCTTAGATTTTAAAATCCACCTAAGTTTACTTAAATTTTGTTATTGTTCAATTTGAATATTGAAAACAATAAGATGGGCGGTTGGAGCAGATCATAAATTAACCCTTTCGTAGATGCAGAGCGGGTAAGGGTATAACTAGCATCACGGGTTTCATATAATTCAGAAAAGCTGATATATTATATAGCTTTCTGGAATAATTAATATTTGTTCAAATGTTTTGGTAAATGTAGTGTCAGGAGAGTGATCTAAATTTAAGGAGGAATTCATGATTATCCAGATGGATAGTATTTTAAGGAGGATCGCATACCTTTCTTCTATTTTCCTTTTCATTTCCTTAGCTTGCTTGAGCGTATCATATGATGTGAATGCTGAAGAGACCAAGCCAATTATTCAAAATGGTAGGGATAATCCAAAAAATAAGCACACTTCCAAAGGTTTAATTCATTGGTCTAAGTTTGAAGATGATGATTTTGATCGCATTAAAATATCTCAAGCTGGAGAGGCGAAACCGTTGGAGGATGAAAAGGATCGAATTGAAGGTGATCAATTCAACATAGTGAGAGAAAAACCAGATCCTAAAGTTATCGTTTCTGATCCTGTCCAATTTTGTAGGGGAAAGTTTAAGAAAATAAAAGGTTCTGGTATAGAGATAATTACTCTCAAATGCCCCAAGGTCGATGATAATTGTAGTTGTGAAAAAGACAAGAAAAGCGATTCAAATTGGCTTGACTGCGGAGCGTTAAAGAAATTTTCATCTAAAGGGTCTGACCTTTTAAGCTGTGAATCAATAATTGTGGGATCGGGTAACGTTACTGACTAATAATTATTATCGTTGCTCTAGAAAGTAGCCGTTAATATAGTTCGTAGTTAAATACACTTATTAAAGTCTCTCACTGAGATGTATTTTCCTTTTTAAACAATGGGTGTATAAACTAAATTTGAAAAATAAATTTGACCGGTCGGTTTTTTGGTAATATAATTTATATGTAATATTTTTTACTCTGATGGGGGGGTAAAAATATAAATCAATTCCATATAGATTACATAGAGCTTGATAAACGGCTTTCAAAAACCTTGAATTTATCAGAAGGCTGTCTCTTTGTTTTAACAAATGGTATTGATAATAAATTGTTAGAGTTTGTATATCCTACAAAATTAAGGGGTAATATGGTTCCTATAAATACTAAGAGTTTATTGGGGCGAG
>JALLOG010000082.1 GCA_027717645.1 Desulfobacterota bacterium AH_259_B03_O07 | reverse complement strand
GCAAGATTTCTTCAGCAAAAGTTAGCATCCATTTACTCCTTGGAACACTCTAAATCAATATTAACACAAATTATCCTATCTTATGCATAAATTTCTTCTATTTCCATTTTCTCGCTAAGCGCCAATTCCCTTGTAAAGAAAATGCTTTTTGCGCCCTTAGGCAAACTGATAAGGGATTACTCCGGCCAGATCATGAGAAAATTTGGGGGGGGCGTTTTTCAACATACAGCATTTATAACATTTTACCTATTTCATTTGTATAATTTTTAGCCTAGACCTCTACTTCAATTATAAGTAGGGCTTTGAGTTTTTTAACCTATGTCGCATTATTTTACATATCTGTAAATACTCTATCGCCACCAAACATCTAACTATTATTCAATCAATGAGAAAAAAATATTGACTCATGATTTTTATATTTTACAATTGAGGGAAGCAGGAGGTCATACACAAATGAGAAATAGGCTAAATATATTTTTATTAGCTGGTGTCTTAATCACATTATTGTTTGCAGGGATATTCTATTTTTGCAATGAACCCGCGGAGTCGAACCAGTCTTTAGATTTAAGTCTAGTAGAAGTAGATTTTGAACAGGGTCACATTGCATTTTTAGAGCAGGAATCTAACTCAGACATTCTCTTAGCTCAAAAAGCATGTGGGAATGAAACTTGCTCTGATGAAGAATGTTGCTGTCTCAACACCGACACGGGCGCACAGTGCTGCAGGCCACTCGGTAACCGTGCCAATTGCGTGGAAGCATGTAAAAAAAGCGAGCCTTGTTAGCAAAATGGGCTGACGAAAGGCTTGTTCAATATCCAAAATAATAAGGGCCAAGCCCCGCTTTTGCTAAAAAGTAAGGGGGTCATCGCTTTACTTTATACTAACTTAGGGACAGAAAATAGATTCTGTCACTATACTTTCTATATTTTCACCGCCGAGCTCAGCGACGCGCTTACCGCGTCCGCTGCTGCGAAAGGCTAGCTGTCCTACATTAATTTTCAGTTCTTAACGTCATAAGCGTGTCTGTCAAAGCCAGAAAGCACCTCCGAAACAGCTAGAAAACGTTCGTGATTTTCCGACCCTCGATATCGGTCAAGAAACATCGGTATTACAGTCTCTATTAACTCTCCGTTAATCTGAATGCCAACAAGTGTCCCGCTCCCGTCCACATAATCAGGTTTAAACGTCTTCAATAAATGGATGCCGGCAGCCAGTGCCTGATTGAATTTATCCTTCGCAATGTGTTCTTGGAATACATTCCTCCGGATGAAATAAAGACCGTCCGCACTCTTCTTCATTGTCCAGCCGTCACGAGGGCGAAGCCCTTCCGGCTTGCGCCGAAGGTACGCATCCGGAACAACCATGACCTCAGATCGACCATCTGCCCAGATAGTCAGGCGACTTCTGCCGCCACCGACTTCCCATGATTGGTGCTCCCAGAAGATCATCTCAGCATCCGGAGGCTTCTGGTCAGACGGGGGTGGAGAGCTACAACAAAGGATTGCAAAGCACAGAGCGATTAGCTTGCTTATCTTAGTAAATCGCATGACATCGTTTTACCATGTACGGCTAGCTTATGATTATACCCAACAAAACAAAAAGGGCTGCCTCCCCTTTTTGTTTTTCTCTTCAAGGTTTGACCCCTTTCATTTCAATTTTCGAACCTGATGGCAAGTTGATGCCTGTTTCTAACGCCAAGTTTTTTAAATATATTGGTTAAATGACTTTTCACTGTCTTTTCACTAATGAATAGCTTTTTGCAGATAGCTTTGTTCCTATCACCTTGAACGACGAGCTTTACTATCTCTTTTTCTCTTTTCGTGAGATTAGGATGCAAGGTTTCGGGCTTACCCGTTCTTGAAGGTAAAATTCTTGTAAGAGTTTTTGTTAGAATTTCTAATTCCGCCCAAATGTGACCATTACTTACAGTCCTGATTGCCTGAATTAAATGCCCTGGCTTTGAAGTGTCCGAAATAAAACCCCGTACACCCCAGGAGACAGCGTTAATTACAAATTGTTCATCCACCCCATGAATATATAAAATTATTTCCGTTTCTGGACTATACCCCTTAACAGTATCAAGGAGTTCTTCAATCATTATTTCATGTGAGGCAGTATCGATAATCAAAACATTCGGCTTCTTAAGCTCGACAATTGGAATTATTTCCGAGCTATCTAATGCTTCATCTATTATATCTATATCTTTTTCAGTCTGTATGGTTTTTCTTATCCCTTCCAGTATTAGAGGAGAGGAAGTATGTACAATCATTGTTATACATTCCATCTCATCATAGGGAGCAGTCTTAAGTTTGAGTCTTTCCAGGCTTTTCAGATCTGCTGGTTTTTGCCCCATAATATCCTGGAATGTTAAAACAACACCTGTAATTTCTTCAATATCATTTCGAAGTGGGGCAGCATTAACATCCACAGTACGTCTTTTACCATCAGGCGTAATTAGTCTAATAGGACTTTTAATTCGATTAATATTCTCTTTTCTAATTGTTCTCCTTGCAAGGCTTTCGAGCTGGGAACCTTTACCCTCTTTCAAAACTTTAAAGACTTCACCCAGCCCCTTTAGAAAGGCTTCATCACTATTTAAGCCTGTAAGTAATTCCGCAAAAGGGTTCATATAAGTTACTTGTCCCTCCCTATCAGTAGTAATCACCGCATTCCCTATGCTTTTCAGGGTTGAAACTAAATACTTATTCCTCTCCACGAATTCCTTTTGTTTCTTATCCTTATAAAGAGCAATCTCAATTGCTGTGCGTAGATCTCTCACCTCAAACGGTTTAAGGATATAACCGAAGGGCTCGGTTATCTTTGCACGCTGAAGTGTGTTTTCATCTGAATAAGCCGTAAGGTACACAACTGGAATGCCTGTCCTTGAATATATTTTTTTTGCGGCTTCCACACCGTCTGTGTCACCTTTTAACACTATATCCATTAGTACTAAATCCGGTTTAATCTTAACTGCTTTCCTAACTGCCTCCTTTCCGGAGGAGACCAAAGCGGGTACATCATAACCCAGATCCTTCAATTTCTCCTTTATATCCATACCAACTATACTTTCATCTTCGACGACCATTATGCGTGGACGTGCCATTTACCCACTCACCTTATTTTTATTTTAGTCGATTCCTGAAAACCTAATCCTAAATTTTGTTCCTCGTCTCTTAGAAAGTCCGATAGTGCCATCTAATTGCTTGGTTAAGGCATTAACTAACTTTAAGCCCAGTGAGTTTATCTTCCTGAAGTCTAAATCTTTTGGAAGTCCTACCCCATTGTCACTGATTATGAGTTCATACAAATTCTTATTCTTATTAAGATCGATACGAATTTCACCTTCCCTGTGGTCAGGGAAAGCATGTTTTAAAGAATTTGAAACGATCTCATTTATAATCAAGCCGCAGGTGAGGGCCGTGTTAACCCCCAGTAAGACTTTTCCAGCATTAATCTTTAACGAGATTGAACCAGCTTTAACACCGAAAGATTGGAACAGAGAAGCACACAGAGTGTTTAGATATTCAGAAAAGTCAATTTCAGCCAGGTTCTTAGTTTGATATAACTGCTCCTGGATGAGTGCCATAGATTTGATACGGTTATGAGTTTCATCAAACAACCTTAAAGCTTGTTTGTTCTTAATATGCGTGGCCTGAAGATCAATTAGGCTGGAGATGACCTGTAAATTATTTTTAACCCTATGCTGAATTTCCATGAGTAGAACCTCTTTCTCTTTCAGTGATGCCTTGATTTGCTCCTCTGCTTGTTTACGGAATGTAATGTCTATTACGCTACCTCTAATCAATTTCCTTCCGTGTTTCGGTAACCTTACTAATCTCACCTCACATAAAACTTCTTTACCCGTGGGTTGTAGGCAGGTCCATTCAAACACCGGAGTGCCGCCAGCCAAGGCTTCCTGGAGATATTTATTCCCCGATTCAATATCAGATGATGGCCCAGTTATGTCTATCCAACTCATATTCATTAGTTGTTCTCTAGAGTAGCCTAATGTTTTTTCCGTTTGCTCATTAACATCAATAAAATAGCCGGAATCCAAATCGAGAACTGAAATGGCTTCAGGTGCGTTTTCAAATAAGGTGCGAAACTGTGCTTCGCTCTCCTGCAAAGCCACTTGAGTATTTCTACGTGATTTTTCAACTCTCTTCCTTTCCTTGATTTCCTGTTTAAGAAGCTCATTGGAACGCAAAAGCTCTGCAGTTCTTTCTTTTACACGATGCTCAAGTTCTTTCTTGGCTCTTTGTAACTCTTTTTCTGAAATTCGAAGCGCATCGGCATGCCTCGCATTATTGATTGCCATCTCAATTTGTTGTGCAACACTCTCCAATAGCCTTAACTCTTCTTTACTAAATGCATTTTTCTTTAAAAAAGAACTTATTCCTATTGCTCCTACATTCTTTCCTTCAGAGCAAATTGGCATAGACACATAGCTCTTTGTCCCGGCTTCTCTTCCAATCGGACCGATAACCTTATCATGTTCCACATCCCCACAATAAGTTGGTTTACCTTCTATTATTGTCTTCCAGATAAATCCCTTTGGATATGGAATTCTTCCCAGTTTTTGAATGAATTTTTTATGATAACCCCTATAGGCTTTTATAACCACGTCTTTTCCTTCGACAAGGTAAATCCCTACATTATCCACCCCATCTATATTTTTATTCATTGCTTCAACAGCGTTTTCGAGCACTTCCTGAAGATTGATTGACTGATGAACGCTCCTACTTACTGCACTAATGATTGCTTCATATCGATTTTTGTTAGATAATTGTGTGAGTTGATCTTTAAGGCCTGATTTTAATTCGCGTTCCAGTTTATTCCTCTTGGTTTCTGATTTTTCAAGTTCAACAATACGTCGGCGCAACGCAATGAGTTCACTTAAGAGTTGATTCTTTGTCCTATCACTGGCTTTCATTATATTCTTAGTGTCAAAAGAAAAACTAAAAACTGAAAAATAATGGCATCTCCAGTAAATTGAGTTTAGGTGTTTACTTAATTACTTCTTAAATGAATAGATAAGTGTTGAACGGTATTAATATTTCGATTGGTATTTTGTTTGGGCGAATTAATCCCGTTTTTCACCTTTAAAAGCCTGATAATATGGTTAGAAAAGTAAATACCAAGTGGGTTTGTAGGCATTGTGAAAAGCAAATAATAGTGTTCAAACTGTTCTAAATCCATCCCATCTCTAATCTCCAAGGCGTCTGTACAATCAAATTAATTTTATTACATTTCGATTACAGTTGTCAATCTAACCTATTCTGAAAAGTTAATGAGACCTGAGTGGTACTTGTTTGCAAAATATGAAGTAAAATAAGGACTAGCCAATATAGGCAAGCCCCTTTAGTATAGTTGTCAGAGTTTTCTGCGAACCTTTCCGCATGCCTGAGGTTGCAAATCCCTATCTCGTAGAATCGAGACGGTATTAATGGGCAATGAATCAAGTGATAAAACATTTAGATCCAGGTTCGCAAATAGAGAACCTGTGCCGTTAGCATCAACAAGCCATACACCCACGACATCCTTTCTTTTCGGGATATTTGGTGGATCTGTCAAACCAGTATTCGACACCTTCATTTCAGTCTTATTGGAAACCAATGAAACGTGCATTTCATTAGGATCCAGTCCTTGGGCAATGCCATACACTTCTAAACCAATATCTTCTATTTCCACAAATAGCACCCAAGCCCGTACACCAGACCCATTCACCGGTCTTAATCGAGCTATCCCTAACGAGCTTGCCTGTGATGCCATTACGCCAGTCGGCATTGCGACCTCCAATACCATTTGAGAGATTTAGTGGTATGGTTTTCTCTACGAAGCATATACAGTCGGATGAAAAATTTGACAAGATGCATTTATTATTGACCTACCTTTGGAACCATATTTAGTAAAGAGAAAAAAAGGGCTAGCCTATATTGGCTAGCCCTAAGTTAGACCTGTTAGGATCAATCAAGCACACCGCATACCAGAAGTTCACTGTTTCTTCGTATCGATACGCTACAAAAATCTCTAAGCCTAGCTCTGGTCTTTATTTCGAACGTGCCAACAAGGCCATCATCCACATCCACCCAAGCCCCCAGTGGAACATTAGGGCCAGGAGCACCAGAGCAATCACAACTCGTATAAAGTAGGGAAAAGTCACCCGTCTGAATATTATTGGCAGCAACACCAAATACCTTTATTCGCCCGAAGAGGCTTTGAAATATAATCATTTGGGCGATAAGATTGTCTACGCATGTACTCGCCTCCGCTGCATTACAATCGTCATCCGTCAAAACAGCACTATCGACCAAGTGACTTGCTAAAGCCCTTTCGGCGACTACCGACATTGCGACGAATGCCAACATGGTTACTGATAAAACTAGTGTAAGCTTTTTCATAGCTCACCTCCATAAATAGATTTGTCTATCAATATACTTTCTATATAAAAGCGGTCTATAGGACTTTAGGAGGGTTTTAGTCGTAGGAATTTTCTACGACTTTTTTTACAAAACCAATACCGTGATGTGCCGAAAATTAACTAGCGAATTCCCTGTGGCTTGCTACAGGGTTTCCTCTCGCCTGTCACTGCTGTAGATGTTAGATATTTCGGGGACAGTTTTTTCGATTTTAAATGGGCATTCAAAAAATTGCCAAAATCAATTCCGGAAGGGTTAAAAAAAGATTTAGGGTTGGGGTAGAATTAAAGATTTTTAGCTGTAGGAATTGATTTAATAAATCCTAATTTTTTGTCAGCCCTTGATTTTTGTTTCTCGTTTCATGCTGAGTTTATCGAAGTATGTATCAAGACAAAGAAAATAAGATATTAAACGATGGATCCCTGATTCAAACATTCGAGGATGACGGATGAGTAAAGTTTGAGAAAATTTATTATTTTTTTGGATTCTGTCCTCGAATTACTTGACATCTACAATTGCGAACGGAGTGAAGCAATCTCATTTTTTAGATTGCTTCGTCCCCTTCGACTTCGCTCAGGGATTCTCGCAATGACGGCTAAGACTTTCAGTTTATATTTTGATACCCTGCAGCTTGCTGCAGGGAGATTCATTGGAAAAGGAGAAAGGGGCTCAACCCTTTTGCGAATAATCACTACGCTTCCGATTAATCTGCTTAGTAGTGTCTTGCGCCCTAGGTATTCAATTCCCAGGAGCTATGTTGTTGTGGGTTGGGTTCTTATGGAGTGCGGAATACAATGGAGTCCGACAGGCTATTCAAAGGAAAAGCAGCAAGAATAAAGCCCATAATCTATCGACAAAAGACTTGGGGCTTTTCTTTAAGCATAAACCTCTTCCAATCTACCTTTCCTAACATCATAAACAAACCCTCTGACAGGGATGTCTGTTGGCAACCATGGATGGGTCTGTATCTTCTGCATCTGCTGGCGGACATTCTCCGAAATATTACTAAACGCATGGAATAGAAGGGGGGCTACAGTTGCAGTGCGAGTCTTCTTAAGAAGATTCTTTCGAAGTTTCTCGTCCTTAAAGGTCAGCATACCACAATCGGTATGATTTATGATCATGAATTCTCTGGTGCCCAACAAATGATGAGAAATAATAAGCGACCTTAGTGCATCTTCCGACACGATTCCCCCAGCATTGCGAATTATATGGGCTTCGCCTGTTTTCAAACCAAGCATTTCCTCAACGGTCAATCTAGCATCCATACAAGCAACTATAGCAAGCGCTCGCGAGGGTGGGATTGGAAGATGACCCAGTTTAAATCTTTTTGCATATTTTTTATTATATTGCAAGACTTCTTCGATTACACTCATTGTATAGTCTCCTCATACAATTTTGCTTCTTAATGCTATAAGCAAAATAGATACCAGATGTAACGTACTTGCATAATTGATTATTTACTAATTTCATGAAAGGTTAGCTGATTACTCTCTAATCAATTTGTTTATTTCGTAATCTACTACCCCGTCCTTTGTAACATAGACAAACTCAAAGACCGGTAAGTCCAGCGATATTGATAAGTTATAGCGCGGCAGGATATTCTATCCTAAATAACCTGGACATGATCTGTGTTTAAGCTACAAAGTATAAAGAAAATAAATGACCCCGATTTTCCAATTGCAATTGTTCTGATAGGAGTTTTTACCCGGATCTAAGGATATAAGGAAATATGTTTCTGTCCTATAATTTCCATGCATAACGTTAATAGCTTGTAAGAATAATGATCTAACTTATGTCGACAATATTTCTATATGATAATATAAAGAGTCATATAATAGAAATTCGATCCATTCTTAATAGTAAATTTTTTATTAATAGTTAAATTGAGATCGTTAAGAAATAAATTATTTATGATATGAAAAAAGTCTGGACCCCTTAAATTCTTAAAAAACGCCGTAAACATTGTATGTTTACCGTTGTAAAGAGAAACCTCTTAAACTCTGTCTCTGCATCGGTGATCTCATAACTGCCGAGTCCAATCCCAAAACATTAAAAATAGTTGCTCATTAATGCTATGTTTCCCGATTCGGGTTGTACTCAGACTATTTAAACAAGCGATACGTTCATTAATTATGTTTTCAATTGCAACCATGTAACAAATTAGTCTAAAATAATAATAACTAAGATAGGAGAATCATATGGGGTGAGGACTACACTGTGTCCAAAAGAGATCACTTAGAATCGAATAAAGATAAGAGAATATCCCGGTTACTTGAGTCCCAAGAAAACTATCGAATTATCCTTGAGATTAATAATTCGATCATAACTAAGCTCAATTTAAAAGACCTATTTCTCTCCATAGCTCAAGTTGTTAATGAAAAACTTCCGTTCGATGCTTCAGCTATAGCATTGTATAAACCTGATAAGGATGTATTAGAGCTTTATGCTTTTGGAAAACTCATGAAATTACTTCCAGGTGTAGAGCTACCACGGGAGGGAAGCCACGTTGGATGGGTTTTGGACAACAAGAAACACTTAATTGCCAGTGACTTGTCCAAAGAACAAAGATTCTTCACGGATAAGATTCTATTTGAAGAGGGAATAATATCATACATTGTTACACCTCTTATGAGTAGAGAAAAGGTTATAGGAACACTTAACTTAGGAGGTGAAACTCCTAATAAATTTCAGGAAATTGACGTAGACTTTTTATCACTGGTTGCTAAACAAATTGCCCTTGCAATCGATAACGCAAGGTCTCACGAAGAAATTAGAAAATTAAAAGACCAGCTCGAGATGGAAAATCTTTCACTAAAAGAGGAAATTAAGACTGAACACAATTTCGAGGAGATAATTGGCGAGAGTAAGGTTTTAAGAGAGGTTTTACGTCAGGTTGAAATGGTTGCGAAAACCGATTCTACTGTGTTAATAAGAGGAGATACAGGGACAGGTAAGGAGCAAATCTCAAGAGCTATTCATAATCTTAGTATGAGAAACCAAAGGCCTTTAATTAAGGTTAACTGTCCTGCAATTCCACCCGGCTTAATTGAAAGCGAATTATTTGGACATGAGAAGGGTGCGTTTACTGGAGCTCTTACCAAGAAAATAGGAAAATTCGAACTCGCAGACGGAGGAACAATATTCCTGGATGAATTAGGAGACCTACCACTTGAGGCACAGGCAAAGCTGCTTAGAGTTCTTCAAGAAAGGGAGTTTGAAAGAGTGGGCGGTACTGAGACTCATAAAGTTGATGTACGCGTTATCTCTGCGACGAATAGAGATTTGGAAATAACAGTTAAAGAGGGAAGGTTTCGTGCAGACCTTTATTACCGGTTGAATGTTTTTCCAATAGCTCTTCCAAATCTTAAAGAACGCAAAGAGGATATCCCCCTCCTTACAAGGTATTTTACACAGAAATATGCAATTAAATTGGGCAGGGAAATAAAGTCCATTAGTGAGGGCGCTATTGAAACGCTAAAGAATTATTCATGGCCTGGAAACATCAGAGAATTGGAAAACATAGTTGAACGGGCAGTCATTTTTTCAACCGGCGAAACGCTTCATATAAATAAAAATCTTTTTGGATCATTATCGGAAACACCCTCTACAGAGGACAAGCTTTTGAAACTGGAAGAAAATGAGAGGGAACATATTATCAAGGTATTGAATCAGACCAACTGGAAAATTCATGGGGACAAGGGAGCCGCAAAGATACTGGGCATAAATCCCAATACACTCAGGAGTCGCATGGGCAAATTAGGTATAAGAAAATGAAGTAAATTTTCTATAGCAGAAGCCATATAGTTATGAAGTTTCGTAGTTTTTACGATATATCATAAATTTGGATATTTAAATTTTTCCTCGAATTTGTAGAATATATTAACAAAATACAATGATTCTAGCTAGTTAAGTCGGGCTTAACGGGGTTCTTTTATTATTGGCACACCTCTTGCGTTATATTAATTCTAAAAATTATGGATTAGAGTCGGAAAATAATAGAAGTTAATGTTAATTTTAGAACTAAGGATGTCTATTTCGTTTAATTAAATCTTATAATAGGAGAGAATGGTTATGAATAAATTCTTTGTTATCTTGATGATTTTTATTGCCCTAGGTCAAATAAATGTCGCTTTTGCCGAAAGTGGAAACAAAAGTGCGGATATCCAAGATAAGCAATTGGAAAATGCAACATTTGCTGGTGGATGTTTCTGGTGTATGCAGCCTCCTTTTGACAAATTAGAGGGGGTGATCTCGACAACGGTTGGATATACGGGCGGGCCTGAGAAGAGTCCAACATATAAGGAAGTATCTTATGGTAAGACTGGCCATGCAGAATCCATAGAGGTAATGTATGATCCCACTCAAGTTTCTTATGAAGAATTATTAGATGTTTTTTGGATGAATATCAATCCTACAGATCCTGATGGCCAGTTTGTTGATAGGGGCAAGCAATATAGAACTGGAATTTTTTATCATGATGAAGAGCAAAAGAAATTGGCTGAAGCATCAAAGGAGACTTTAGAAAAATCAGGTAGATATGATAAACCTATCGTTACGGAAATTATCCCTGCCTCAGAATTTTATAAGGCCGAAGAGTATCATCAAAAATATTACAAGAAAAATCCAATCGGATATAAGACTTATAGAAATGGATCAGGCAGAGACCAATATATTGAAAGGATATGGGGAGAGGATTCAAAAAAATAGAAAAGACAGTTATTTCTTTGCTGTATTATTTGAGATTAAAAAAAATGACTCAGGGGGTTATGAAGAGAATGAAAAGTATTAAAACTATATCATTTACATTAACATTAGTTTTTATTCTTTTTCCTATTCAAAACATTTTCGGAGAGGATAAAACTGATAATAACAAATCTCCGGAAGGAGTTACAGACTTAACCAAAGAAGAGTGGAAGAAGAAACTTACACCGTTGGAATACAATATAATGTGGGGACAAGGCACAGAAGCACCCTACACTGGAGACCTGCTCAACAACAAGAAAAAAGGAGTGTATGTTACCGCAGGATGCAAGCAGCCTGTATTTCATTCCGACCATAAATATGATTCCCATACAGGTTGGCCAAGCTTTTGGCAACCAATATCAGAGGATGCAATAAAATTAGTTCCTGATTATAAACTAGGATATAAACGTTTAGAAGTTGTATCCAGCAAATGCGGTGAACATTTAGGGGATGTTTTTAATGATGGTCCAAACCCAACGGGCTTACGTTACTGCATAAACTCTGCTGCACTAGACTTTATAGAGGAAAGTGAAGAAGAGTAAGAGATTGAGGGGATACAAACCATTTCACTCCAAAAGGAAATTTGGCAAAGTAAAATTCGATGCTGAGAGAACAGCTGAAATTCATATCGTAATAATGGGTAATCAGGCCGAAGTAATTACAAACGAACAACAATCGGAATAGAGTATTATTAGAAAAACACTCCATCTTACCTATCTCATCGATAGTAAAATTGATCATAGTCCATAAGGAAATAATCCCTATAAAAGTAAGACTGACGAAAGCAGAAAAAATCAGAATTCTCAATTCTGATGATATCTTCTCAGTGATGCAAGACATCCTGCATACACTCAGGAGTCAAATGAGCAAATTAGATATAAAGAGAAGGAAATAAGTTTAGAATAAAGAAAGAACTACATCGTTACGATATTTCGTAAAATTCACGATATTTAATAAGCCACCTTTAAGAATTAACCAACTAACAAATAGCGATGATATATAATAAATCTAATAAATGAGGCTACTTAGAGTAAGCATTAAGTACCTTTTTACTATTTGGCACACCCCTTGCATTATATCTATTAAAAAGTCGGATTAATCAAAAAAAACTGAAATAAGATGCTTGAAATTATAGAGAAATACAAAGATAAAAAAATAAAAGAGGGGGCTAGGTATTATGAATAAGATAATTGCAATCGCAATATTATCATTGCTTATAAGCGCATCAAATTCTCTCGCTCAAGACATAGAAACCAGAGAAGTCAAATTATTAGCAAAAGCTGAAATTGATACATCTCCTGGATTGATAGACTTATTACAACCCATTAATCAGGGTGAAATTATTAATAACAAAATTAATATTCACACTTATAAGACAAAGACATTAAATAACAGAATATCTGATAATTTTGTTCCACAAGAATACAAGGATTTGGGTTTAAACCGTTATTCAAAAGATATTTCTGTATTGATTGAAGAGGAATTAAAATTACTAAAAAGGGGTGATCTAGTATATAAGTCACCACCCATTACTTTGGAAGATATATCTCTATTTAAATTTAGTATAAGCAATAAAACTAAGAGTGTCATCTTACCCGCATTTGTTTATCTTAAACACAAGTTCTAGGAAATAGAGATGCTTAGAATTACAGAAATGTTCGAAGATGATAAAACTATTACATTGAAATTGGATGGGAAATTGGTTGGTACATGTATATCACATTTAGAAGAACAATGTTTTAATTATAAAGCTAAAACAAATAAGACTGTTATATTAGATTTCTCGGGGGTTTCTTATATCGAAACCGATGGAGTGAGAATGTTGGAGAGCATTAAAGACGAGAAATTACAGATTGTTAATTGTCCTTTGTTTATAGAGGCGCTCTTACAAGATTTAATATCTACGGATAAAGGAGGTATGACATGAAAAATACTAGCCTATCGATAGGGAAAGAATTACAGAAGGAGACACCTTACCAAGTAAGATTTGTTGGCAATAGAGAAGTTGCTACCCTCGAGTCTTTCGCGAAAGAATACTCAGAAGGTATTACATCATTAAATTACAACGAGGTTTCAGATGAGGTACTGATTAGGCTCTATCTTAAAAACGAAGATGAGTGGGCTTTTAATGAAATTGTCAATCGCTACGGTGAGAAGATTCACAGGCTCGCGTTTAGAATTACACATAATACGAGAAATGCTGATGATGTCCTCCAAGAAGTCTTTATGATACTTGTACAACAGCTGGAGACCTTTCGCGAAGAGGCAAAATTCTCTACCTGGCTCTATAGAGTAGCTACACACGCAAGTCTAGCGTATCTGAGGAAAGAAAAGAGATATGAGAATGAAATGAGTCTAGAGGATTATCAGCCGTATGAGGAATCCGGAGTACTAGGTGGAGTCGTACACAGTAACTGGAGTAATATGCCTGATGATGCTCTCATTGATAAAGAGGGGAAGGGAATCATAGAGAAGGCAATAAGCGAGATTCCCGAAAAATACAGGATCGTACTACAATTAAGGGATTTAGAAGGTCTTTCGAATCCAGAGGTGGGTAACATTTTGGAACTCTCTGTTGCAGCTGTTAAGTCTAGAATTCACAGAGCAAGGCATTTTCTAAGACATAAGCTTTCAGATTACTTTTACGAATGGAGTGAAGCAATTTAAATCCTTTTAGGATAGGGATGTATCAAATTAAAGAATTAGAAAATAAACATTATAGGAGGTGACCAAATGG
>JALLOG010000081.1 GCA_027717645.1 Desulfobacterota bacterium AH_259_B03_O07 | reverse complement strand
CAGGGCAACTGGAGATGAGGTTGAAAGAGTTGGAGTCGAGATAACAAAGAAAAAGGCTCAAGAAGCGGAATTCATAATAGCAGTCATCGATGGTAGTAGTGATTTGGATGAAGATGATCTTGAGATTTTTGATAAGATTGGGAAGAACAAATCTATATTGGTTATAAATAAGACAGATATTCCACAGATTGTATCTGAAAAGAGACTAAATGATTTCATGCCCAATCATAAGATTGTTAAAACCTCAGCAAAAATCGGAACTGGAATAGAAAAGTTAAAAAAAACCATTTATAAACAACTTCTTGATGGAAGAATACAGAAAGAGGGAGCTGAAGTCATAATATCAGAGCTGAGGCATAAAGTTGCTCTTCAAAATGCCAAGGAAGGCCTTATTTCCTTCCTAAAATCTTTGGAAAAGGGTGTCTCCCCTGAGTTTCTAGCAGTGGATTTAAGGTATGCAATCGAATCACTGGGTGAACTTACTGGTGATATCACCACAGAAGATTTACTCGGCAGGATCTTTAGTAAATTTTGTATTGGAAAATAGGGACTTATGAATGTTTCACGTGAAACAATCCACACTTGTGGATAAATATTTCCACATATGCCGATTCCGAGAATAACATTAAATTAAATAATTGCAGGTACTTAAATAATAGTTATTATCCAATGCAGAATTTCATCCACAATTCATCCACAGCCCTAAACCCTTTATCTTCAGTATCTTAAGTATCTATGATGTATAATGAATTCTTAGGTTTTCGGAAAACTAAATTTCCTGAATTTCTTGTCACCCACTCTTGATAATCTTGAATAAAATTTAAACCGTGTAACATTGGAAGAAATCACCTTCCTAATCCCATCCAAGCTTCTCTAGAAGCCCTGTTTCTATCTTTTCAAATAATTTACTGTTATTTGAGAATCTACGATCATCTACAGAACTAACTAGAACTGCACCCATCAACGAATTGGTCAAAAAAATCACATCACTGGTTTTGAGAATCGACAAATCAAATCTACCCTCCTTCATGCCAAATCCGTTTTCCTTTGCAACCTCAATGACAACCCCCCTTACGACTCCTTTTAATAGCCCGCACTCCGGGGCAGGCGTGAATAACACATCATCCCTTATGAAAAATACGTTGCTCACAGTTCCCTCTGTGACTTCTCCTTTCTCGTTAAGAAACAAAGCACCATCATAACCTGAGCTTATTGCTTCCCTCTTTGCCAAAATGTTTTCTAGGTAATTCAATGACTTAATCCTCAAAACCGGGGATGAAGAGTTGCGTCTATAAGAACTAACAGTGGTATCAACCACACTTTTTGGTCGTTCATATTCCCTTATAACGATTAAGATTGAATAATCACTAGGATCCTCGTAATAAACCGAATTTCCAACAGAGAGTAATGCTATCTTCACATAGGCGTCAAGAATTCCCGCTTCTAATAATCCTTTAAGAATTGCATTTCTTATTATTTCATTACTAGGATAAGGAATTCCCAATGATTTGGCACCATTCTGAATTCTTTCAATGTGCCTATTGAAATAATTCGGTAATTTTGATTTCCAACGAAAGGTCTCGAACACACCTTCACCGTAGAAAATCGACCGATAAGCTAGTTTGTCGCTTATAGGTTTACCATCGATTTGAATAATCTCTTTCATTGAAAATATATCTAACCGGTTAGAGTCATTGCCATTTTAATTGCTTTCGCTTTAGTTAGTGTCTCGAAGTATTCTGCTTCAGGATCTGAGTCCCACACAATCCCTCCGCCCACCCAGAAGGTTGCAATTTCCTCTTTAAACACAGTTATTCTTATCGCAACACTCAGGGTGAAATCCCTGTTAGGCATGAAAATACCGATTGCTCCACAATAGGGGCCCCTATAATGGGGCTCAATTTCATCAATTATCTCTATCGTTCTCCTCTTTGGTGCTCCTGTTACTGAACCAGGAGGGAATGTGTTTTGAATAATTTCATTTATTTGACTTCCACTTTTTAAATATCCTTTCACCTCCGACACCATTTGGTGTAACGTACTATAGGTTTCGACTTTGAACAGGTTACTTACTCGAACAGTACCAGATTTACATATTCGACTTAGGTCATTTCTCATTAGATCAACTATCATTAGATTTTCTGCCCTTTCCTTTTCACTCGTTTGAAGTTCTGAAATCAACATTTTATCTATCCTAACATTACTATTCCTTTTCATTGTTCCCTTAATTGGTCTTGTCACAACTTTGCTACCATTCTTTCTCAAAAAAAGCTCCATAGAACCGCTTATAAGTTTAAATTCTCCAAAATCAATATAGCACCCAAAGGGGACGGGCTGTAAAGAATAAAGATTTAAAAAAAATTCAAGTGGACTATTATTAAATTCATTTGTATAGCGTCTAGAAAGGTTTATCTGATAGATATCACCTTTTTCTATGTAAGACTTAGCGATGCTTACATTATTAATATATTCAAGCTTTGAAATATTGGGTCTAAATACGTTCTCCTCTTCCAAATTATCATTCCTCTCATTGGTTTCACGGCTTATTAGATGATTTAAATCCTCCAACCTACCCCCATTTATTTCGCCTATATCAAAAAAAAGAAAATTCAAATCTGGAAACCTATCTCCATCTTTAATGTTCGTTGGAGAAAAACCATCCAAGGTATATCTTGAATATTCATAACCAATAAACCCAACTGCAAAAAATCCTTCCTTCAAAAAATCCTCCAATATCAATAACGGGGATCTATTTAATTCGACGTTTTTGGGAGGGTTTTTAATTTCCATCTTACCATTTTTCGAAATTAAGGAAAATACAGGTTTTCTGAAAAGTGCGAAAGAGTTTTCTTCAATGGGATTCCATCCTCCACCTGAATCCAAAAACAAAGCAGTGCAAGGGGATAAATCATGTATATTCATACAGATGATTAACTATTTTAGGGCCATCACATGGACATATGACACCCAATTATTTTACCAAACAGTTTATAACAACATTAAATAATTTAATGATTTAAGTTAGTTAGGGGAATATATTAATTTATCAAGTCTGAGAGTACTCTGGTCCGCTTCCGCCTTCAGGGGGTGTTAGACGACCTCCTTTGGAAGTAATGGCCCCGCATTGGACACAATTTGAAGGATCTGTTCTAAAAACCTTTTGTCCATCCTCTTCATGCCATTCATATACCTGTGCTGGACACATATTTATCCAGGTTTCAGCTATAACTTCGGGCACGTCTTTTTGGATGCGAATGTGATCCGGTTGATTATCACGGCTTCTGTTACCACTTGCATAGACGCTTGACAATTTATCAAATATGTATTCACCGTCTGGCTTAGGATAGGATGTCTCATTTCCTAAAAACATCTCTTTCTCACTATCACGATGCGATTTGAACCTGCCACCAGGGAATAAACCACCTGTCACTGTCATCAATCCCGCAAGTATAAAACCTGGAATAAACCCATTCTGAAACGCTTGTCGCATATTTCTGACCCGGTACAGATCGTTCCAAATAAAACTCTTCTTTATAGCCTCATCATAACCACCCAAGGAATCTGAATTTAAAAGAT
Organism: Desulfobacterota bacterium AH_259_B03_O07; assembly: GCA_027717645.1. Classification (GTDB taxonomy): domain Bacteria; phylum Desulfobacterota_D; class UBA1144; order Nemesobacterales; family CSP1-2; genus JALLOG01. The sequence continues at coordinate 10,448 of JALLOG010000081.1, read as the reverse complement.
CCTTTTTCTCCTTTAATGCCGAAAATATAGTTTCTGCAGCAAGAATACCGGACAACATTGCATAATGAATACCCTTAAGTGAAGGCACATTGACAAAGCCAGCTGAGTCACCAATTAGGAGTGCCCCCGGCACATGAAGGGGATCAGGGACTGCGTAAAATCCACCTTCAGGTATAGTCTTTGCTCCCCATCCATCTTCCAAACGTTTTCCGCCCTCAAGCAAACCCTTCACCATGGGATGTGTTTTCAACTCTTGAAGTAAATCATGAACGGATAGAGTTGCATCAGTATAATCCAGGCCAACAACAAGTCCAATACAAATCTTCTCCAAACCCATAGGATATATAAAACTACCGCCAAACTCACCGTACTTTTTTGATCCCCTAAGAGGCCAACCCATCGTATGTATCACCCTATCTAGCGGATTTGGTACCTCCCATATCTCTTTTACACCCAACGCGTAAACCTGTGGATTAGCCCTTTTTAAATTGAAATGATCTATTAATGCCATTGAAAGGTGCCCAGTAGTGCCTTCCCCAAGAACTGTGACTCTAGCGAGGATATCAGAACCCGGTTGATAATTTCCTAGTCGTATTCCATCCTTATCGAGTCCTTTATCATCGGTTCTTACACCTCTTACTGCCCCATTTTCAACAAGAAGTTTCATACCAGCCATTTCGTTCAAAATCATAACACCTGCTTCCTCAGCCTTTTCACCTAACCACTTAGCCATTTGACTAATTGAGCCAACAAAGTTTCCCTTATTATGCATAGTTGGAGGAGTGGGTAGGCGCAAGGCATTCTTCTCGGTTAGAAAATAAACCGCATCCTTTTCAACCGTTCCCAGGAATGGGAAGTCTGCATCTTGCAGATCAGGAAACAAGGTTCGAAACGAGATAGGATTTACAACAGCTCCAGATACCAGATGGGCACCAGGGTATTTTCCCTTTTCAATAATAGCTATAGGGATCTCACCTAACAAACCCATTATTTCGGGTTCCTCCGAAATAAGTTGTGCCAAGCGAATAGCACTGGCAAGGCTCGCAGGACCGGCACCTACAAACAAAATACCTACCTCAACTTGGTCCTCAGGCTTATCAGTAATCCCCGCGATGAACTCATCTTGCTCGAGGGGTCGTTTTAATTGAGCCGGTATATTTGACATTATTTAATTTCCCTCCGATTAAAAATTGTCAATAATGGCAGGATATTACAGATATAACACTACCCCTAAAAACTATTCCTATTCTATCAAAAACCCTCCAAAAGTCAAGCCAACGTCTTATAACCAAGAATGCCATTACATCATTTCATGACACCCAAACTGTAGTGCCCGTTCCCCGAACGGGCAAATAGATCAAGGTATCAGAGCCAGATTATATTTTGGTGCGCGCGGGAAATGCTCCCTACATGTTCTTAATAACAAAATTTTAGAAATGATGCAAAGCTACCGGCAAGACTGGTCGGCTCCCCTATTTTTATTTTATTCGAATCACCTGTAGCGTAAACGCTTAGGTTTTCAAATAGTAAAAATCGCAGCTAGAAGCTGCCCCTACATTCAGCCACTTCATTATCCAACTCAATCGTCGAAACCCTTAGGTTTCCATCAAGCCACGAACACGCTTATGCCCAATATAAAGAGTATCTCCCAACACCGTGCCACGCTGACCTCGTTTCAGCATCTCTTGTCTCTATGTGGCTATGACATCTGGAAAGGGGGCTAATCAAAAGTTGTATACTTGTAAATTCGTTCTATTTAGAATCTGATTAGTTAGATGGTAATAGGTGGGCTTTTTTTACCAGGCCTTGGTTTTGTGAATGCCCATTTTCCCCGGCTTTTGTAGAACTTGGCAAGTTAATAATTGACGTCGGTGAATTGACAGATTTAAATTTTTGCTCTTTTTTAATCGATTTTAGACCATCAATTGAATAATTATTTTTTAAATGATTATAGTGTGCTAGAACCTTATCAACGTAGTTCATTGTCTCTCGGTAGGGAGGAATTTGATATCCATATCGTATGACTGCCTCCTCGCCTGCATTATAACCTGCGAGAGCAAGACGAAGATCGCCATTAAACATTTTAGTTAGGATCTTAAAATACTTCACACCCCCTATTATACTTTGAGCTGGATCATAAGCGTTTCTAACACCAACTCTCCTGGCAGTCTTCGGCATGAGCTGCATCACTCCCATCGCACCCTTAGGTGATACCGCTTTGGGATTGAAATTTGATTCCACTTTTATTATTGCCTTAATAATCATAGGATCAACACCGTATATTCTTGCAGTTGTGTAAATATGATCGTCAAATCTATCTGAATACTTGAAACTCCCAAGCGAACGCCCTGTATAGGCTCTTAAAGAGGTCTTCCATGGTATCTTAAATCGACGATAACCCTTTTCTTGTGGAGGGACATTGGTAAAATGAAGAACACCGTTTTTACTTTTGGTATAAAAGGTTTGCGCACTCAAAGATGAAAATGAAGAAGTTATCAACAAAAATAATGAACAAAAAAAGATAAAATTCCTATAAAATAACCTACCCTCTGAATTCATCCATCCATCCTCTTGTACATTAATGGGGATTCACTGCTTAGTTCAAGGATATTACTATTTTATACCCAGTCTTTCCTTTTGTCTATAAGCTGTCTTTGACCCCTTTAATTTAACAATATCAATTTTCCTATCAGCTAATTCAATCTTATTATCCAGCGAATCAATTTTCCCGCTGAGAATCGAGACTTTATAGTAAAATGTTTCCCTGAGTGAGTCAAGAGAATTTTTTAGTCAAAGTCTATCATCTTAAGCTAAATTTTTGGTCAGCCTTGTTCTTTCTTCTGTTTCTTTTCTTTATATCAAGATAAAGAAAATGAAGTGTATATATCAGTCTTTGTATACTAAATAACTACTGTATACCCTATTGACTCTGTAGGAGCGCCATTCCTGAAACCATTTCAGGACAGGCTTGGTGCGATCATATTATCGCGGTGGGCTCCTACAAACATTAATAATTCTATTCACTAGATCCCCGATTAAGCTTGTCCCCTCATGTCTTTACCAGGGAACATTCGCGGATGGCAAAGTGATTACCTAAAACGGACCTGTCCTGGCGAGGGCCGGGAGTCAGCATGAGAAAGAATGGGGTACTAAAGTCGTACCCTGCATCTATATCTGTATTGTGGGTATTAGAGGGAAAAGGGTGGCTAATTAAAATGGGTAGGGTCCGTTAAGTTTGCTCAATCAATATTTTGCTTAAAATTCACCGCCTTACTTAGATTTCCTTTTAACTTTTTAAAATCTTCCTCTTCCATTGCACCTTGAATTTTTTCGATCTCTTTTTTAAATTCCTCTAAGGATTCTAGGATATTATGTTTATTGGCAAGGAGTATCTCACTCCACAATTCAGGTGAGCTTTCACTGATCCTTGTGAAGTCCTTTAGTCCTCCACCTGCAAAACTAAAAATCTTATCTCCACCTCTAGCTGAACCCACCGAATTAATTAGGGCATACGCTACAACATGCGGGAGATGACTCACATAAGCAAAAACTCTGTCATGATATTGAGGATCCATTGTAATAACATTAGACCCGACTAATTTCCACATGTTATCTACCTTATTTAATGACTCTTTATCAGTTCTAGAAGTCGGAGTCAGTACACATTCTTTCCCAATAAAGAGCTCACCATCAGAATATGAAATACCTGAGCGTTCACTTCCTGCGATAGGATGGCCCCCCACAAAATGAACATCAGAAGGTAGAAAGCCCTCAATCTCTTTAACAATATCTTCTTTTATGCTTCCTACATCGGTGATTGTGGTTTTAGCCGAAAGGTTGGCTATTAATGAATTAACCACCTTTGGAATAAGTCCGACATGGGTTGCAACAACCACTAGATCGGTATTTCTGACGGCTTCATTTGGATCGCTTGATACATTATCTACGATATTCTTATTAACAGCATATTCTAATGTGTCCTCATCAATATCAACACCCGTTACCTCTTGAATTTGACCCGTTTTTTTTAAACCCCATGCCAGCGATCCACCAATAAGGCCAAGTCCGATAATTGTGACTTTTTTAAAGAACATATTGACTAACTACCCAGTACCCGTTTAATTGCCCAGATAAATCTTTCATTCTCCTCAGGCAATCCTACCGATACACGAAGGTGTGTGTTAAGACCGTAGTTAGCAACTGGCCTTACTATAACACCCTCCCTAAGAAGCGAATCGTAAACGGGAAAAGGATTTCTTTTCAAGTCAATCAGAATAAAATTGGTAAAAGATGGGGTATATGGGACGTCAATTTTCCTAAGCTCCCGAGTCAAATACAAAAGCCCTTCTCTGTTAACCAACCTTGACCTAGAGACATGATCATGATCATCGAGAGCAGCAAGAGCTGCCAATTGTGCAGAACTATTGGTATTGAATGGCTGTCTTACTCGGTGCATGTGAGATACAATATCTTCAGTAGAGATACCAAATCCGAGTCTTAAACCCGCTAGACCGTAAACCTTTGAGAATGTCCTTACAGTTATTATTGATTTCCCCAAGTCAAGATAATTAAGGGAATTTGGATATTCTGGTTCGTCCACATACTCGAAATATGCCTCATCTATCAAAATAACTATATTCTCGGGAACCCTTTCAAGAAACCATTCCAGTTCATCGGTTTTCACCATGGTTCCCGTGGGATTGTTTGGATTAGCAAAAAAAACCACTTTCGTCCTTGGAGTAATACGGGAGTATATATCTTTCAGATCATGCGTTAGATTAGGCATTGGCGATATGACCGCACTGGCTCCGACAGCCTTTGTAACAATAGGGAAAACTATGAAAGCATACTCGCCCATGACTGCCTCGTCTCCAGCTTTCATGAATGTTCTGGCAACTATGTCTATTACGTCATTCGAACCATTTCCAAAAATTAGCTTTTCCGGATTTACACCAAGCCTATCTGCAAGCTTATGTTTTAGATAAAATGCATCCCCATCCGGGTATCGATTTATTGAAGTTAAAGACTTCTCTATAGCCCTTAAAGCAAGAGCAGAAGGACCCAGCGGATTTTCATTTGAAGCAAGCTTCACGGCACCTCGGATACCTAATTCCCTTTCAAGCTCTTCAATCGGCTTTCCCGGGATATAGGGTATTAAATCCTTTACATATTCGTTTGGACTAATCAAAAAAGACCCCGAAACTCTTAGTACGATTTATTGTTCTGATTCTCCCCTCGGATAAGAACCTAAAACTTTAAGATTGGTACACCTCTTCTTAACTCTTGATAATAGTTTTTGAATTTTTTTATCGCCTTCGTGCCCAATAAAATCTACAAAAAATATATATTCCCACGCCCTCTCCTTCGATGGCCTGGATTCTATTCTGGTTAGATTTACCTTCGCCTCTGCAAAGGGTAAAAACAATGATTTCTGTAATGCACCCGGTTCATCCTTAAGAGAAAATAGTATCGACGTCTTATCATCACCCGTCTGAGAATGGCTCATTTTACTCATAATCCAAAACCTTGTTGTATTCTGTACATTGTCCTCAATTTGCTTTTCCAAAAACTTTAATTTATAAAGTGACGCAGCAAATTCACCAGCTATTGCCGCAACCTTCTTGTTTCTCGAGGCAAGCTGAGCTCCCCTTGCCGTACTTGCTGTTTCTCTAAACTCGACATTCTTTAGATTCTTACTTAACCATTTTCTACACTGCCCCAACGCCTGTGGATGAGACGCCACGACCTTTATGTCCTTTATGTTCCCAGTTTTTGAAAGAAGGCAGTGGCTTATTCTTTCAAAATACTCAGACGATACACGAAGCTCTGTTCTTGAGAGCATATCGAGTACGCTTCCAACCGAGCCCTCCATCGAGTTCTCGACTGGAACAATACCAAATGAAGAACCCCTTTCCCTTTCAACTTCTTCAAATACTTCTTCAAAGCTATCACAGGGTATAAGATGGGCTGAACTGCTAAATTCATTAAAGGCAGCCTGATGCGAGTAGCTACCACTCGGCCCTAGGTAAGACACGCTGATTGGGCGTTGGATAGTTCGGCAACTTGAAATTATTTCACGAAAAACTGCTACAACGGATTTATTAGAGAGAGGACCCCCGTTTCTCGACTTGATATTTTTCTCAATTTCTCTCTCCCTCACGGGGTCATAGATATCATAGGAATTCTTCTTCTTGAGCCTACTAATATCTATCGCAAACCTTGCACGATCGTTTAATAGCTCGAGAATCTTATTGTCTACTTCATCTATCTTTTTTCTAAGAGTTTCAAGTTCTTCAGAAGAGCCCATAACCATTCAAAAAAAGTGAAATTTGAAAAGAATCATAGCTATATGGAGAATGCTTGTCAAATGAATAACTGAGCTGAGATTTTTAGTAATTATAGACTAAACACCCGTAATTTAACTTGAGGTTATGTATCCCTCTTTTGAACTTTTGGCTCGATCGTAGCAGCGTTTTTGAGAACGGATTTATTTACATAAACGGGCGCATTCATTCTAGACGCAAGAGCAAGAGCATCACTAGGACGTGCGTCAATTTTTAATATATCCCCGTTAATTGAGACTTCAACTTGTGCGTAAAATACCTGATCACGAAGGTCAACTATTGTGACCCTTTCAACCTTGGCCTTCATTGTTCTTACGAGCGCTGCAAATAAATCATATGTAAATGGACGTGGGGTTATTTCACCGGACAGACCTAATTCTATGGCCCTTGCCTCACAAAGCCCTATCCATATAGGAAGTACCTTTTTACGCTCTTTATCAGATAGTAACACAACGGGTGTCTGTGATATCTTGTCAAAACCTATTCCCCTGATAATCATCTCAACCTGATCAGTATTTTTTTGAACCTTTTCTGCCCCAGTTGAAAAGGTGTAGTGAAACAAAGCGACACCCACTAACATTGCTATCAATAAATTTCTAATTCTCATCACTAGTACCTCCATATATCCCGAAGATCATTGCTGGGATAAAATATACATGTATTAAAACACACATAGTAATTATATCCCAACTTGCTTATTACGAATAATGATCACCTATCCTGACTAAATTGGTCTACTTAAGACCATATAGCTTAGTGAAGGTTGGGGACATAAATGAAACGGAACAAAATTTATTGAGGATTACTAAATGCTTAAATTGCTATTTTAGAAAGGATGGATAATTAAGAAAAATTAAAGCTTCTTAAGAATTGGTTAGATTTATAAATTCTGTGCCGTTGTCAGAGTGGATTTCTTTAAAATCAAAAGGAAATCTCCTTCTAACCTGTAATATACCATCAAACACCCCCCAAGACTTCCATCCTCTTGAGGAGCTAGAAATGACCTTACTATTCCAAGCTTGGCCTCTTTTGAGAGGATATTTAGATTTACCATCAGCTCTATCTTCGCTCCCTTCGTAACCTCCCATAAAAGCGGCATTGTACCAAAAAGATTAAGATCAAAATCCTTTCCCCTAAATTTCAGCTTTTCTATCCTAGTTATACCATTCTCAATTTGACCCTTAAAGCTTGATTCCAAATTGGTAAAGGGAGGAAACGGAAACCCACTGAGCTTTATGTTTTTAACACCTAGATCATCTATTTTAAAATCAAAAGCACCCTTAATCCCAGGTTCAAAATCAACTGAAAATTGCCCATCTAAAGTACCCTTAAGTGCGTTTTCCTCCATACCCATATAAGCTGTAAGACCAGGTGGTAGTTTTTCTATATTGATATTTTTGAGGTTTGCCTTTGCTTCTTCTATCTCTCTTGTTTTCGAGTTATATACTATATTACCCTTAACATCTCCATCAAGAAGGTTTGCTTTAAACGAAAGCTTCTTACCGCTCGATAATATACTAAATAAAGATGCCCCAACTTCGAGTTTTTTTATTTCGATAACATGTTTATCCTCTTTGTATAAGTTTACTTGCTTAGCTCTGAGTCCAATTATGGGCTTAACACCGACACTACCTATCTTTACCTCGAAAGGTGTATTTGATTCAATCTCATATATTATCTTTTCCTTAATAAAATCAACAGGCAGAGAAAAATAGAAGAACAATAAAAAGAATACAGCAAAAAAAAGTAAATAGCCCAGAGGCTTAAAATATCTTGAATTTTTAATCCTATCCTTCACGTTAGATCACCTTTTCAAATTTAAAATTGGAAATACGAAAATTAACATCCATTAGATCCGGCTCATCGAATCTTGTTCTTATACGCAACTTTGATACCTTTAGAAAACTCGGTCGTATCTGAATCTTATACAGTAAATCCACCATTTTGTTAAGCGGTATTTTTTTGATCTCAACATCCACGCTTTTTTCATTATATAAATCATCCACTGCCGGTGCTCTTGGGTTTGAGTCTTTAATTGAAAAGTTTCCTCTACTTATACTTTCTCTCACAAGGATGTCTTCGACTACTGAAATCAAAGCCTCATCTCCCGACTTTATAGAACTAGTAATTTTACTAATAGTTTTATTAGCATCAACGAGCTCATTACGAAGTGTTCCAATCCTGTTTAGATCAGACTCAAGTACATTAGCCTTCTTGGCAAGTTTTTCAGTTCCGGATGAGAAAAATTGAAATATTAGAAATAGCAGCAGTATTGAAAGAGCAAAAGCTGAAATAACCACAGCCCTCTTATCCCTTCTTGAAGATGATACACGCTGTATCCTATCACGGATAAGATTTGTAATGCCCTTTATATTCTCGATGTAAGGTCCGATCTCCACTATTTCAGAACCAACGAGACTTGAAATTTAATTGTATTATTGACAGCAGGATTCGTTGAATCCCTATTAACTCTCTGAAACATTCCAGATTCAGAAAGAGCCTTCTCTATTTTTGCAACTTCCTGATATGAATCACATCTTCCCATTATTCTTACCGTTTTTTCATCTTCAAAACTTATTTCATCCACAGTTAACTTCATTTTTGAAGGGATACTTGCTGAAATATCCTTTAAAACTTCGAGTGGTGAGTTCTTACCTATCACACCCTCGACGATGCGCAGTTTCTCATTAACCTTATTAACTTCAGTCTCCATAAACGTAACAGGTTTTGGGATAACCTTAACACTAGGAAAAACTTCTTTTACATTAGCCTCAATTTGCTTCTCAATGCCATCGACCTTACTCTTTAGCTCAAAATAGCTTGATGAAGAACGATATAGAGAAACTAATATTATTACTGATAAAAGGAATGCAGGTACTAAAAATTTCTTTCTAAGTTCTTCATCACTGCCAGTGAACTGAAATTCATCCTTTCTAAAATTGAGGCTGCTTCCTTTCAACGCACTACCATATAAAGCAAGCGCAAAAGATTGTGCGAATACAGGGGATTCAGAACCCAGATCAGGAATAAATATATTCTCTACATCCTTTTTGATCTGATCCTGTAGATAAACGGAAAAACCTGGCGTTTGTGACAATCCACCCGCCAGAAGGACAGTCTTTATCTCCTCTTTCAATTCCATCTCAAAAAATTTAATTGTCTTTTTGATCTCCCCAAGTACTGGTGCCAACGCTTCACTCATTTGCTTAATGTCATCCTCTTTAATTCCATCAAATTTCACAGATTGTACTTCTTCAATTGAAACTCCACGGATACTCGTCAGCCTGTCGGTATAAAGTTTTCCTGCCTTAGAAGACGACCTAACTCTTCTTAGTCCCTTATCATCAAATAGCGAAAACAGAGTTTGGGATGCCCCGATATCAATCAGAAGCAACGGTCTTTCACTTGGCAGATACTTATCCAATGCACCCATCGCAACTGGACCATATGTAATAACCTTGGGATCGATTCCCTCACCTTCACAAACATTTAGTAGATCTATCATATTATCTTTCTCAAACATGCAAACTACTGCTTCTGCTTTGTTCCCCAGTCTGACAAGATGGTAGCCATGAACCTTCTTCTCAGGATCAAATGTGGAGACATTTTCAAGCTCGAATTTATAGACCTGATCTATCTTTTTAGGTTCAGTAAATGGGAATTGTATAACCTTTATGGAAATAGGCTCATTCGGAATAGACGTTGCAACATCACTCTTTGGAAAAGTATGCTCTAGAAATGTCTTTTGTAACTCACGTGAATCATTAGGTTTATAGGGGTTTGTGTAGAGGACAATTTTTTCGAGTACCTCTAAATTTCTGAAACCTCTTCTAATAAGTACTATCTTAGTACATTCACTTCCTATATCTAATCCTACAAATTTGCCGTACATTTTTAAGTAATTTACTTAATCTTATCCATTAAATTTAGAGTAAATAACTTATAAAGTCAACCCACCGTATTCTGCGACGTAAAATGTAACCGAAGTGGTATTGGTTGTGCAATTTAAAAAGTAACCGAAAATAGAAAGTAAGATGGGTAAATAGATAAGATTTACACTATCTTACTTTCATTATGGATATGCACTCAAGAAACCAATATCTT
>JALLOG010000080.1 GCA_027717645.1 Desulfobacterota bacterium AH_259_B03_O07 | reverse complement strand
GCTTAATCGGGGATCCATCGTTTAATATTTTATTTTCTTTGTCTTGATACATACTTCGATAAACTCAGCATGAAACGAGAAACAAAAATCAAGGGCTGTCAAAAAATTAGGATTTATTAAATCAATTCCTACAGCTAAAAATCTTTAGCTTTTATTAACTGATGCCGAATCTTCATATCCTTTGATTCGGTTAAATCTTTTTTTAACGCTTCCGGAATTGATTTTGGCAATTTTTTGAATGCCCATTTAAAATCGAAAAGACTGTCCCCAAAATATCTAACATCTACAATCGCGAGTGAAACGAAACGATCTCCTGCTAACGAAGGAGATTGCTTCGTCAAAGTTTTATCCTGAGTGAATCGAAGGGTCCTTGCAATGACAGCTGAGACTTTCGGTTTATATTTTAATCGCTGTAGCGGCGATCTTCAGGTCGCCAAGGGATCGAAAACATGCGTAGGCCACCAGTCCCTTCGACTAAGATCAGTGCAGGCTTACCGGTGGCATACAAAGGAACGAGCAAGACTCGTTTCCTACCCAGTTTGGTTATCTCTTGCCATATAAATACTTAGTAGCAGAATCCTGGGGCTTCCACATTTGTAGGTCTAGCGACCACCGCGACGATTGTTAATAAAAAATAGTCGTGGTTTTTAGAACAGGGACAAATTTATTGAGGGACAAATCAGGTTTCTTTCTTCCTGCATTCGGTACATATTCCGTTTATTTGGACGGTATATCCCAGCAACTTGTAATCTAGCAATGCTTCTTTAGGGATGTTCAAGTTAGCCAGAGAGTTATCGTAGAAGTCCTCTACTTTTTTACAAACAACACATACAAGGTGATGGTGGGGTTCCAAATTCGCATCATAACGGGCGGCATTATACAAGATGTTTACTACAGAAATGAGGCCCAGTTTTTCAAATGTTTCTAAAGTCCTATAGATAGTGGTAAGCGAAATGTTTGGATAGTAAGTTCTAATCTTTTTAAATATTTCATCTGTACTGGGATGATCGGTCGTATTCGTAAGTTCTTTATATATAGCAATCCTTTGTGGTGTTACTTTAATGCCTAGTTTCTTGCACTCATTAATGAATGAATTTACCTTTCCCTCTACCAAGTTCTTACCTAATTCCATATCAAATTAGCTTACTGTTTTAGGATTATCATAACAGAAAAATAGCAATCCAACCAATATTATTTATTATTTTCAATTAATTTCAATAGTTCTATGATTATAATGATCTAGTCATTCATAATTCAAGCAGGGATTTTTTTAACTTGAAAGGAGAAGTTTTGTTCGTCTAATTTAGTTAACATGAAAACAATAGAAAAAATGAAGAACTACAAAGTGGTTGCAGTTATTAGAGCTGATAATTCCCTTAATGCAAAGAAACTGGCCGAAGCTTGCATTCAAGGTGGTATAAGGCTAATTGAAGTTACCTTTTCGTTTTCTGGAGTCGAGGGTGTAATCGCCGATATAATTGATAATAAAGATGTTGTTGTTGGCGCGGGAACGGTTCTTGATGTTGATATGGCTCGAAGTGCTATAGACTCTGGGGCAGGTTTTATAGTTTCTCCCCATACAGATAGTAAGATTATTAAGTTCGCTAAATCCAAAAAAGTTGTCGTGATATCAGGGGCTCTCAGTTCCTCGGAGATTGTTAACGCGTGGAATTTTGGAGCGGATATTGTTAAGATTTTCCCGATTAAGTCGGTAGGGGGGTCTTCGTACGTAAAAGCTATTAAAGACACATTGCCGTTTATCGAAATAATGACTACGGGTGGGGTAAGAGTTGATAATTTTATTGATTTTATAGTAGCAGGTTCCTCATTAGTTGGTTTATCTAGCGACTTGATTGGGGGTGATGATCTGTTTGATTATGAAACAACTTGCAGAAGGGCAGAAAGGATCTCTGAAAAACTTTCTAATTTTGAAAAAGAAATAAGAACTAATTAAATATTTAGCAGATCAAATGTCAGGTTGGATAAAAATTCAAACAAGAAAAATGAAACAACCTATTGGATATTTTACAAAGATAGATATCATGAAGGTAAACATCTTTTAATTAAATTTAGGAGTGATCAATCTTGAAAGCTCTTTTTGTGGCTTCGGAAATGGAGCCGATTGCTAAGGTCGGTGGTCTGGCGGATGTGCTTGGAGTCTTACCGCTAAGACTCAAGAAACTTGGTTGCGATGTGAGGGTCGTATTACCCTTCTATCGGCAAGTGAAAGATCGTATAGAAAAATATGGACTTAAGACAAAAGAATTTAGTGATGAGGTTATAACATGTATAGATTGGCTTCCATTTAAGGGGGGCATAACAGAGTTAAAAATAGATGGTGTCACCATATATTTACTCAGAAACGATTCTTTATATGATCGAGAATATATATATTCAACACCTAAGGGGGATTACGAAGACAACGATATAAGGTTCGGTTTCCTTTCGTTAGGGGCTCTTGAGATTGCTAAAGCTGTAAATTTTAGGCCGGATATAATTCACTGTCACGATTGGCAGTCCGCTCTAATCCCTATATGTCTTAAATGGAGGAAGCACCTTAAAAGCGATCCCTTTTTCAAAAATACAAAAATTGTCCTTACCATTCATAACCTTGCTTATCAAGGACAATTCGGGAAAGACATATTAGATAGGTTTGGTCTACCATGGTTCTTATTTACTCCCCAGGGCATAGAATTTTATGGGGGAGTCAATTTGCTGAAGGGAGGTATTGCGTATTCAGATTCAGTGACAACCGTAAGCAAGACTTATGTTGAAGAGATAAAAACGCCTAGGTATGGATGTGGTCTCGACGGAATTCTCAGATCAATATCGAATAATTCTAATAACGTAGTGGGCATACTGAATGGCATTGACTTCAATCGATGGAACCCAGAAACAGATGAAGCTCTCTATTTCAACTATAGTATTAACAAAATAGATGGTAAATCAGAAAACAAAGCAGGTCTCAGAAAAGAGCTCGGTATGGATACAAAAGACGATCAACCACTATTAGGAATAGTCTCTAGGCTAACGGAACAAAAAGGAATAGACCTATTAGTTGAATCACTACCACAAATCTTCGACTTAGGTTTTCAGGTAGTAGTACTAGGCGCGGGAGAAGGAAAGTTTGAACGAATGCTGAATGGAGCTAGAAAGAGCTATAAGAAAAATTTAAGTTTTATTCTAGGATTTGACGATAAAATGGCCAGAAAAATTTATGCTGGATCTGATATGTTTCTTATGCCTTCAAGATATGAACCATGTGGGATAGGGCAAATGATTGCCCTTAGATATGGAACTATACCGGTTGTGAGAGGGACCGGCGGACTTTTAGATACTGTGATTGATGATACCGCCTCAAAGAAAAAAGGTAATGGATTTATATTTTACGAATTTTCAAAGCTTAGTTTCCTTGATGCTCTTATACGAGCTTTATCGGTATTCGAAAATAAAAATGAGTGGAATGAGCTAATAAGAAGAGCTATGAAGATGGACTTTTCATGGAGAAGGTCCAGTGAATTGTATTTTGAACTTTACAAGAGTGTGAACAAGATTGATAGAAAAATTAGAAATTAACTTTAATAAAACGTGAAGAGCGATACCTCCATTAGAGAAGATAAACTACATATTTCGGATATCGACGGATTTCTTGCAAGTTTGATTTCAGGAGAGATAAAATCCCCCATCAAGTTAAGGGTTAATCAATGTGGTAATGAGGGTTTTATTAAAGTATTTGTCTTCGAAGCTACCAAAAAAATGGCAGATGGTGGAATAGATTTTGAACTCTCGCCTGATGAGAACCTGGATCCGGATAGATTTGAGTTAACTGATTTACTGAGTAAGTCGGTTTATACAAGTTCCGCATATGAACTTTTTGATTTCATCTTAATGAATTTTGATTGGTTTGAGTGTCTAGTCGAATTTAAAGAAAACGCTTGGCGGGTCAACATACTTAGAGCAGAAAATACCTAGAGGGGATAGTCGGCATTAATAGTGATTGATGATTCTGTAAAATGTATCCCTCTGTGCTGGCTTAAAACCGGCACTCCTTATCATATGAACGAGTTCATCAATAGTTGCTCTCAATTTGTTTTCAGCACAAGCTAGAACGTTTTCATCGTACAAGGTTCCACCTAAATCACTCGCACCATAATGAACGGAAATAGATCCCATTTTTTTGCCCTGGGTAAACCATGATCCCTGAATATGTGTAATATTATCAAGATATATTCTTGATAGTGCAAGCACACGCAAATACCTATCTCCACCTATTTCATTTGGAAGTTTCCTTTCTAAAAAGGTGTTCTTCGGTTTAAACGTCCATGGAATAAATGCTAAAAATCCTGATGTCTCATCTTGAAGAGATCTTATCCGCTCTAGGTGCTCGATTATATCTTCGTCATCCTCGAAATGGCCAAACATCATAGTGGCGGTGGTCTTAAAACCACGCATATGTGCCTCTCGCGTAACTCTTATCCATTGATCTGCATCTATCTTTAAAGGACTAATCTTTTTTCTTACCCTATTACTTAATACTTCTGCTCCACCGCCAGGTATTGTTCTTAACCCCGCGTCCCAGAGTTTTTGCAATACTTCTTTGGTCGAAATACCGGAATATTTCGCTATCGCACTTATTTCTGGGGCGGAAAATGCATGTAGGTGTAACTCAGGAATTTCTTTTGTGGCCCTTCTGACTAATTCAATATAATAATCGAGTTTGATACGAGGATTGTGTCCTCCCTGTAATAGAACGGTTGTAGCACCATTATGGTATGAGGTCTTCATTAACGTAAGGACCTCGTCAACCGTCAAAGTGTAGGCATCTGAAGCACCAGCTGGTCTCCAAAATGCACAAAAAAGACACTCTGTGTCACAAACATTTGTGTAATTGGGATTTGTATCGGCGACAAACGTGACGTAACCCTCAGGATGATGCCTTCTTCTTGTTATATTTGCTAAAGAGCCAATTTTCAGCAAATCGGCTTCTTGAAGGAGCTTAAGCCCATCTTCTGGGGTTAAACGTTCTTGATTTAAAACTTTATTGCTGATCCCATTGGCATTCATCTAATATTTATTGAACCTAATCGAGCGTTTTGTGTCAATTTATTGTTACGGGCAGGACTGTCCCGACCGTTCGAACGGGCGCAAGACGGGTTTTGGTCGAGGGGACTCGTAACCTACACGATACAGAAAATATAACATCGGGTAGACCACCGGTCCCTTCGGCATTACTCAGTACAGGCCCTTTAACTGGCGAATTCCCTATAGCTTGCTACAGGGTTGCCTCTGTCCTGTGATTGCGAACACTTCGAGTAGCTCAGTATAGGCTCCGTAAAGCAATCTAACACAAAGTGTCATTCCGATTAGAGAAAAAATGTTTTAAACGGGCATTCAAAAAATTGCCAAAATCAATTCCGAAAGCGTTAAGAAAAGATTTAGGGTTGGGGTTGAATTAAATATTTTTAGCTGTAGGAATTGATTTAATAAATCCTAATTTTTTGACAGCCCTTGATTTTTGTTACTTTGTATCAAGACAAAGTAAAATAATTTAAGATTTACAAATCATGTCCCGCCAATTACGTAACATCTACAGGAATGATAAACAGTCCTGTCATCAATGACCGTCAGTAATATCTTTTCATATTTTGATACCCGGCACCTTGCTGCGCGAGGTTTCATTAAAAGGGGGATTTTAAGTTCCATTTTTCTGTGAAATAATTTCCGAGCAGCTTAGAATCAAGTATTGCAAACTATCATTAATTGGCAAGTCCCATTCCGTCAGGTTTATTCCCGGAATGAATTTCTCCAATCACTCTAAAGCTATCCAAATCAATGATGCTTACCATATTATCCACCGTACGGGCTATGTAAGCCTTTTGGCCATCAGGTTCGATAAGTATTCCTATTGGTGTACCACCTACTTCGATACGTTTTACTTCCTTGAGTGAGGATGCATCGAATACCTGGAGTGAACCAGCCTTCGCATTACTAACTAAAAGGCTTTTGCCATTCGGGGTGGCTTTGACTCGTATGGGGAATTTGTCAGTTTTAACTTGCTTTAATATTCTGTTCGACGAAGTATCAATCTTGGTGAGCTTGTTGGCTGACCTTGATGTTGCATAGACAGTTTTACCATCGGGTGAAATGTCAATACCTTCTGCACCGGCACCTATGTTTATATGCTTAATTATTTTATGATTTAATAGATCGATAGCGGTTACAGTCCCGGATCCGATATTGGCTACATATGCGTGTTTTTCATCGGGTGTAATTGCAATCATGTGAGATGTAAGCTGGTTCGTTGATATTGAGTGAATCACTTTTCCCCTTTTCGCATCGATTATTACAACGGCCTTACTATCTTCACATGTTACGTATAGTCGTCTACCGTCTTTTGACACCGCAATGCCATGGGGTCTTTTGTATTCACCTAGATCAATTTTAGCAACCTCTAAACCTTTGTCGATATCAATTACGGAGATTGAGTTCCCTGCGGCTATATTTGTTCCATAATTTGTGACGTAAGCGAGTTTTCCATCAGGCGAAGTTGCTACTTCATGAGGATGATACCCGGTATTTGCTTCGCCTAAAGATATCCGGGATATGGTATCTACTAATGATACTGTGTTGTCAGATTTATTTACAATGACTAGAGTAGAACGATGTTGTGAAGGAAGAACAATTTTTCCAAAGAGCCCGGTAAATAATAGTAAGATAGCGGCTAAAAGACCTGCTGATTTTAGATAAAATAAAATATTATTGTTAATCATTAGTAAATCCTTGGTAACCTCAATCTGTTTTGCTATCCTACTTTTTATCAAGACAAATATACATCAAGGTATTGGTTTTAAGAATATTTATTAATATGATATGTAAAAAGAACTATACTTAAATAAAGACTGATTAGGCGGAAAGCACAGGTATGTTTATTTCAACTAAGAGAATACTTCTCGTTTTGCTTGTACTCTTAATTTTAGTGATTGCTATTACACCCTATATTTTCGGTTTAAGGGCCGAAAAGGCCTATAACACCTGGATTGATAAATGGACAGAGGCAACAAATTTGAAATTGATTTCAAGTAGATATGATAGGGGTTGGTTTAGTTCGAAGGCTGAGACCGTATTCCAAGTTTCGGGAGTAGGTAAAAAGTTTTTTGATATTATAGGGAATGATACGATTATTCATGGCCCACTAAATTTGAAACAATTGATCAGAGGTAAATTTAGTAATCATCTTTTTCCAGCACATATCAGTAGCGAGCTCAGGATTGCCCCACCCAAACAATCGGAACATGTTGAAATATTCAAACTTTTACCTCCCCTCGTAATAGAGACTAGTCTGGGTTTTAACGGGTCTGGTGATAGCACCTTATCAATGTTGCCATTTACTTATGGACATGAGAAAGGGGGTGAGTCGATAGTGTGGCAAGGCTTAAATGGAAGGGCTTCATTTTACCACAATTTCGATAACTTTAGTTTAGAATCTAATTTCCCAGGCATTTTGATCTCAGACGATAATTTTTCGTTTTCAATTCATAGATTAAACTTTGATATGGATTTGATTAATAAATACGAAGAATTTTATGTCCCGGAGGGTGATACAAATGTTGCTGTTGATAGTATTGAGATTCATGGAAATGATTCGGAAGATGGAGGAATCGAGTCCCTCATTATAGATAAATTGAATCTATCCAGTTCAAGTTCAATCATTGACGGCAATATCAATGGAACGCAAAGGATTACTATTGAAGGTATAAATATCAACGATTCACAAAAATATGGACCGGGATCATTTGAATTTGTAATGCGAAACATTGATGCACAAGCAATGCGTGATTTTAACGCTTCGATAGAAGGTATTCAGGAAGATGAGATAGATGATAGACAAAAGAGTCAAATTCTTATGGGAAAAATAATGGGAAGCATTCCCAATCTCTTAGCAAAATCTCCTGAGTTTGAGGTGGCGAAGTTAAGGCTAAAGACTGATTACGGAGAACTTATTGGGAGCGCAAGGGTAAAGATAGGTTCTGAATCTCCAGAATTATTGGTTAATCCATTGTTCCTATTGAGTGCGGTTGATGCGGAAGCCAAAGTATCTATACCCGAAGGTTTATTCGTTTCCATAGTAAGCAAAATTCAGAAGGATAAGATAGTGAATAATTTTGAGCAAGGAAGTGGAGAAAAGCCAAGCGAAGATGAATTAAATACCTTGACCAAATCAGCTGCGTCTGAAATGATTAAAAGCCTGATCAATCGAGAGATCTTTATCCTAAAAAATAAACAATATGTTTTTGATGCGTCGTATAAAAATGGACAGTTTATGTTGAATGGCAAACCAATACAGATCCCATTTATGCTGCAATAATAGTCTATTGGGAACCATAACTAAGATACTACTTTAACCTGATTACTCTCTGTAGTCTGCTACAGAGTTTCCTCTGTCCTGTCGATCGCGAGTGAAACGAAGCGATCTCCGACCTAACACGGAGATTGCCTCGTCACCTTGTTCCTCGAAATTG
Organism: Desulfobacterota bacterium AH_259_B03_O07; assembly: GCA_027717645.1. Taxonomy (GTDB): domain Bacteria; phylum Desulfobacterota_D; class UBA1144; order Nemesobacterales; family CSP1-2; genus JALLOG01. The sequence continues at coordinate 5,691 of JALLOG010000080.1, read as the reverse complement.
TAGATGTTAAATAATTCGAAGACAATTTCTAAGAGCTTCAATGCATCTTATCTCTAAACCTTTTACAGAAAAAATGGTTTAAACGGGCATTCAAAAAATTGCCAAAATCAATCCCGAAAGCGTTAAGAAAAGATTTAACCGAATCAAAGGATATGAAGATTCGGCATCAGTTAATAAAAGCTAAATATTTTTAGCTGTAGGAATTGATTTAATAAATCCTAATTTTTTGACAGCCCTTGATTTTTGTTACTTTGTATCAAGACAAAGTAAAATAATTTAAGATTTACAAATTCTGTCCCCTAATAACGTAACATCTACAATCGCGAGTGAAACGAAGCGATCTCAAACCTAACATGGAGATTGCCTCGTCACAGTTTTATGCTGAGTGAATCGAAGGGTCCTCGCAATGACTGAAGGGACTTTACGTTTAAATTTTGATGCCCTGTTTATACTTGAATGCTAGCTAACAAATGGATTGGGTGTCAAGGATTATTGAATCAGTTTGTCGTTTGTGCTATTTTGAACCTAAATGGAGGAACAATCTCCCGGAGGTTTAGACCGCCGGGAGGTTCATGTAGTTTCATAGGTTTACTGTGAGCAAAAAAGAGACAAAGCAGAAACCAAAACAATCGAAACACAAGATTTTACATGGCTTAAAAAGCATAGATGTGATTGAACTTATCGAGTCCCTTGAAGGGGTTAGGTTAGATTTTGATCATCTTTATTATTATGAGCACACCGGGCTTGTAGTTCCAAGCATTAGAAGCGCACAGGGTAGGGGTTATCCAAAATTATATTCGGTTGAAGATTTTATAATAATCAGATGGCTTGCTATTTTCCAAAAAAGGGGAGTCTCTGTGAAACGTTTTCGTGAGATAGTTGATTTTTTGAAAAAGAAGATGCCTGATGTACTCAACAAGCCTCAAAACTGGGTATTGTTCACGGATGGAGATAAAGTCCGATTTTTTGATAAGGTTTCATCACGAACCATCGAAGTGTTGGATGACACTGGTCAGTACCTTTTTGCGTTTCCGGTGGAAAAGATCGTAAAACAGAGCAGGGAAGAAATTAAAAAGTTTTTGAAGAACAAGTAGTGTTGTATATATTTAACCTTTAGCTTGATAATTCCCTTACAGCGATTCTACTGTCATTGGTAGACCCCAGAAGCGTCATAGCGAACGAATGTGAAGCAGTCTCCGACCTAACACAGCAATTGCGATGTTAGATATTTCGGGGGCAATGCATCTTATCTCTAAACTTCTTAGAGAAAAAATGTTTTAAACGGGCATTCAAAAAATTGCCAAAATCAATTCCGAAAGCGTTAAAAAAAGATTTAACCGAATCAAAGGATATGAAGATTCGGCATCAGTTAATAAAAGCTAAATATTTTTAGCTGTAGGAATTGATTTAACAAATCCTAATTTTTTTACAGCCCTCGATTTTTGTTACTTTGTATCAAGACAAAGTAAAACAATTTAAAATTTACAAATTCTATCCACAAATTACGTAACATCTACAGTAATGACTCCAAGGACTCTCTTTAAATTTGAAGATACTCTGCGGTTTGCTTCAGGGTGCTTCCTTCTCAAGATCTGTGTAACCTACCTTAATAGTAACCTGAATGACTTTACCTCCATACTTATCTAGCTGATAATTTAGTGTAGTAAGGTTAGAATATTTATTATGTGCTCTACATAATTCTTATCTGAACGTTAATGTTGTAAATTGTTTAAAATCGTTTTCATTAAAAATAATATTTATGGTTGACTATAGCTTTGATTTTCTGTTTATCGGTGGAGGTATTCTAGGCTCGGCGTGTTCAATGGCCCTGGCTAAAGGGCTCGAAGAACGAGGTATGTCTGCAAATATAGCCGTAATTGATCTGGATTTGGAGGGAGAACATTCTTCAACGCTTAAGAACGCGGGTGGTGTGAGGGCTACCTGGAGGAATCGCGCCAACATTGAGCTTTGTAACTTCTCAATCGACTTTTACGAATCAATTCGAGATGAAATTCAATTTAGGGAACTCGGTTATTACTGGATGCATGGGGATGAATCGTGGGACGAAATAAATAAAAACTACGCTCTATACGAGGAATATGGATTACCCGTTGAGCTTCATTCGACTGGAAAGATTTCTGAATTCTTGCCATTCGTTGATAATGTTGGTGGAGTAGCAGGACTTTCTATCTCAAGAAAAGCAGGACTGTTAGATCATTATTCACTCAGGGAGTATTACCGAAGGGAGGCACGAGTAAGAGGTGTAGGATTTTTCGACAGAATTTTTGTAAATGAAATACTTTTAAAAGATAAAAAAGTAGATGAAGTTAGAGCGTATGATTTAAAAAAGCTATTGGATGAGAGTGTCGAACCATCTGAACTGATAAGGCATTGCCTAGTCAAGGGAGTTACCGATACCAATCAAGAAACAATTACCTTTAAGTGTGGTGTCTTAATTAACACCGCCGGTGCCTGGGCACCAGTGATTTCAAATCTGTATAATTTTGATGATGAACAAATTAAACCGAGAAGAAGGCAAATGGTTCTGATGAGTTGTCCTGAAGTCGATTTGTCAAATTATGGGATGATCATTGATACATCTAATATCTACTTCCATAAAGAGGGGAAAAATATTCTCGCTGGCTATTCAAACATGGATGAACCATATGGTTTCAATTTCGATTTTAGTTTTCATGGTATGGATGAGGAGAGCATGTTTGTAAAATATATTTGGCAACCGCTTTGGAGAAGGTCAAGCAAACTTGAAAAGGTGAAACTGCTAAGGGGATGGGCTGGTGTCTATGCTGAGACTCGGGATCGGTCGGGTCACATTGGTAAAGTTAACGGTTTAAGAAACGTATATGAGTGCGTTGCTCACACTGGTAGAGGGCTAATGATTTCATACGGTGCAGCAATGGCACTATCAGATTTAATATTAGATTCCAAAATTAGAGAAGAGTTAAGACATGCAAAAGATATGGCGAGAGAGAGACCATCGGGAGCATTATTTGAAGAATTGCACCTTTAGATGCCCTTTCTTAAGAATAGGGCAACACATTCTTAAAATTTCTGTTCAGATTAAAAAACCTGTAGGAGGGGCTTCCAGCCCCGACTTTATTGCTATAGTGCGATCGTGAACCAATCGCGCCAGGATGCCGCTCCTACGATAGGTGTGCTGCTAGTAATAACAATAATTCATACTTCTATCTTTATTGAATCTCCTTCTACTTCTACGTTGTAACTTTTAACAGACTCCTCAGGAGGAAGACCAAGAACTTCACCCGTTTTTATGTCAAATTCACCTCCATGCCATGGGCATGTAACCGTGTGACCTTCTAGGTCTCCTTCACATAATGGCCCACCAGCATGGGTACATTCATTGTCGATGGCATAATAATTCCCATCGCAATTAAATAGGGCAATTTCCTTACCTTCTATTTCTACGAGTTTTCCCTCTCCAGGTTCAAGTTCATTCGTTTTTGCTACTTCGACTAGGTTTGGCATTTCACCCTCCTTTTAAATTAGGCACCTTTAGACCTCCGGAGGTTCAAATGTCCGGGAGGTCTCCCATATATCATTATTATAAGACCTTGTACGATTCATGACAATTATTCATTTACCATTATACTGATATCCTTCCTTGGGCATTTTCTCTCCGTCCACATATATGCAGTCGTTCTTGTCTATCCCCAATCTACCCTTTGCAATAATTTGATGAATGGCAAATGGGTATATTATCCATTCTCCTTCCTTTCTTATCTTCTCCTGCATTAACTCCCCATCATCTTCTGTATATCCCTCCAAGGAAATTGGTTCGGATTGTATAATTGAGGGCCCGAATCTCTTTTTTCCTCCTACTAAAAATACACTGCATTTTATAGTCTTTTCTCCTGCCCTTAAAGCCTGTATCGGAGCATCGACTCCCCTTACCAGATACGGCTTCGTAATATCTCCCGGGTATAGATTTATTATTCGGTTTTTATATCGATTTATAAATATGTCTCCGAGTCTCCTTCTATAACCCGCTAATACAATAAGATCAGGATTACATATACCTTCAATTAATGCGATAGTTCCTGCGTCATAGTAATTCCTTGCCTGGTTATCATCTTTCGTTTTTTTAAGAATTTCAAAGTATTTTTTGGAATTTAGGCTGACAACTGGGATTCCAAAATCTATGGCCTTACCTACGCCCTCACAATTCGGTGCATTTGAAAATGCGACTTCTACTCTACCGTAATTATTATCTCCTAGCTTTTCTAATATCTTCTGCTCATTATGAATAGCTAAAAGGTTTGTCCCTGAGCCAGAGATGAACACAGCTATGCTCATGGGTCTATCTTTTGGTTTGTAGATTGGTTCAAATTCAACGATTTTATTCATTTAAAATTTGCATAGGGATTTATAATCATGAAAATTATATCCACTACAGTTCAATGGACAACCATCTTTCCCGGATACTCACTGTTTTATTTGGCTTACCTCTAGTTTTTATATTGATATATCTAGGTGGTGTGTGGTTTCTGGGATTCGTTCTTATAGTTATCTTATTGGCGCAGCTGGAACTATTGAAGATTTTAGAAATGAGGAATTACGGAGTTAAAAGCGTACTAATAATTTTCGTGAGTATTCTTTTAGGGGTAGCGGCATTTTTTGGATATTTCTATCTGAGTTTAATGTTTGCGATCGGAGTCATAATGATATTACTATTGCAGTTAATGAAGGGGGAAATGGATGACATCATCTTGAAGGTGAGTGCAGCTGTTTTCGGAATTACTTATATTGGTTGGCTGCTAAGTCATGCGATATTACTCAGAAATATTGATAACAACCCGGACATTAAAATGTTTGCCGAGAATTTTCAGGGACTCGGGGAAGCAGGTTTTTTTTATGTCATATTTGTTGTCGCATGTACATTCGTTAATGATATAGGGGCATATTATACAGGGAAATGGAAGGGGAAAGAGAAGCTTTTACCAGGTATAAGCCCGGGAAAGACTGTTGAAGGGACCATCGGTGGTATAGTTTGTGCAATTGTTGCCGGTATAATCGTAAATATAATATTCGGTTCACCTCTTTCTTATCTCTGGGTGATGGCGTTGGGATTTGTAGTATCTCTCACTGCAATTTGTGGTGATCTCGTTGAGTCTATGATCAAGAGAAGCGTGGGAATAAAGGATTCGGGGCGCATTTTACCCGGTCATGGAGGATTTCTCGATAGATTTGATAGTCTAATATTTGTTTTTCCCGTTTCGTATTATTTTATAGTCCTAAGTTATGCTTTTAATGGAGTTGAGATATTCTAACTAGCGAATTCCCTGTAGCTTGCTAAAGGGTTGCCTCTGTAATTGGAATGGAGGACCCCACAAGTGTCATCGCGAGCTTTTTGTGATGTAGGAGCAGCTTCTAACTGCGAATATATTTCGCACCACACCTGTCCTGAACTGGTTTCAGAACTGGTGCTCCTACTTTTATTTTGTGATTGTATAGGAGGACTTTAGTCCTGCACATAGATTCCGAACCAAGTTCGGAACACATCCGTCATCCTCGAGTGTTGTAATCGGGGAGCCATCGTTTAATATTTTATTTTACCTTGTCTTGATACAAAGTAACAACCCTTCGACCAAGCTCAGGACAGGGCTGTCAAAAAATTAGGATTTATTAAATCAATTCCTACAGCTAAAAATATTT
>JALLOG010000007.1 GCA_027717645.1 Desulfobacterota bacterium AH_259_B03_O07 | reverse complement strand
TGAAAAGTGAACCACTAGATATAGGACAACTTCAGTCAAGTGCATAGCCCTATAAAGTAATTTATAGTTACATAAAACTTTCTAAATTTAACCTTATCCATTTTTCTCTTCTTGACTTATAATCCTTTGTTTTTTATTTTTATTCACTGGATAAATTATGGGTATTTCAAAAGAAATAAGATCTGATTTTAAAGCCGTATTTGAGAGAGATCCTGCCACAAGAGCTGGTCTAGAAGTGATTCTCACGTATTGTGAATTTCATGCAATTTTCTTTCATCGCTTAGCCTTTTGGTTATGGGCCAAACGGTTAAAACTAATCGCAAGCTTTTTATCACATATATCTCGTTTTGTTACTGGCATAGAAATACATCCCGGAGCTAGAATAGGTAAGTGCTTTTTTATTGATCATGGAATGGGTGTAGTTCTTGGTGAAACTTCCGAAATCGGAGAAAATGTTACGATATATCATGGAGTAACACTCAGGGGAACGAGCTTTACCAGAGGAAAGCGTCAGCCCATAATTGAAAGCAACGTCACTATGGGTGCAGGGGCAAAGATTTTAGGACCTCTTACCGTTGGTAAAAACAGCAAAATAGGTGCAAACTCGATAGTCATAAAAAATGTTTCACCAAATTCAAGCGTAATTGGAATACCAGGGAAAATAATACCTAAAGAGGAGTCCCCGGTTTATCAAGGGCTTGATCATCACAAGTTGCCTGATCCGGAGGAAAGAGTTTTACAATCCCTAATTGAGCATATTAAAAAGTTAGAAAAACGAACTCAAGTACTAGAAAGCAAACTCAAAAAAACAAAAGAAGAAAAACGAGTTTTAAAAGTAGTAAAAACAAAGTAAAGATGAGAACTATATACCTGGACTATAACGCTACGACGCCTATAGATCCTCGAGTTTATGAGACCATGGTTCCTTATTTTAAAGAGGAATATGGAAACCCTTCGAGCATTCACTCCTTTGGCAGTAGGGGCAAAGCAGCCCTTGATACTTCCAGAGAAAGGATTGCAGAATTCCTTGATACTAAAGAAAAAGAAATTATTTTTACTTCAGGTGGAAGTGAAAGTAATAACTTTGCAATAAAAGGAGCAGCGTTTGCTTTAAGGGAATTAGGAAATCACTTAATTACAACTCAAGTTGAACATGCCTCGGTTCTTGAGTGCTTCAAATTTCTTGAAACCCTAGGTTTCAGAACTACTTTTCTTGGGGTTGATGAAGATGGTCTAATAGACCTGGACGAACTTAGAGAAGCCATAACTGACGATACTATTCTTGTTTCAATTATGTTCGTAAACAACGAAACAGGCGTGATTATGCCTATCAAAGAGATTGGAGAAATTGTCAGGGAAAGGGGAGTCATATTTCACACTGACGCAGCCCAAGCTGTAGGAAAGCTTGATATTAGAGTTAGCGTTAAGGATCTTTCAATTGACCTCTTTTCTTTTTCATCTCATAAGATATATGGACCCAAAGGTGCGGGAGCTTTATATATCAATAGCGGAACAAAAACCAAACCCCTTATTCATGGTGGAGGACAGGAAAGAGGGAATCGCTCTGGAACAGAAGATGTGCCGGCAATAGTTGGAATGGGCAAGGCATGCGAAATTGTTAAAGAAGAAGCCAGAAGTCAGAAGTCAGAAGTCAGGATAAAACGGCTTAGAGACAGCCTTCATAGGAAAATTACAGAGAAGATTAGCGGTGTAAAACTCAACGGCCACCCTGAAAAGAGGATTTCTAATACATTAAATTTAAGCCTAGAAGATGTAGAAGGAGAATCATTAGTTATGAACCTTGACCTTGAAGGAATCGCCGTTTCAACTGGTTCCGCATGCTCAGAGGGCAATGTAGATCCATCCCATGTACTTCTAGCAATGGGTTTATCCAAAAAGCAAGCATTATCGTCTATTAGATTCAGCTTTGGGAACTTTAATCAAGAAGATGATATAGACAGGGTGATTGAGGTTCTGCCAAAGATCGTTGAGAGAATCAGAGAAATCAATGGGGGAGACTCTATGTATGGCGTTTCTAAATAAAACAGAATATTTAAAAACAGTAAGTGAAGCAGAACGTATTAAATTTGAACTAAATAATTTCTAAGGAAACAATGGAGGTAAATCAAGACCAGTAGATTCATCAAACTCCATCATGACATTCATATTCTGAATTGCCTGTCCCGAAGCTCCTTTTACAAGATTGTCAATAACCGAAATTATAATGGCAGTTTTTTTAGCTGGATCTGATTTTATACCTATATCACAGAAATTAGACCCCCTAACCTCCACGGTTGACGGGAATTCGTTCTCATTTCTGATTCTTATGAATTTTTTGCCATCATAAAATTCATCATATTCATCCAACAGCTCAGAGCTTTTCAGCCCATCTTTTAGTCTCACATAGATTGTTGAAAGTATACCTCTATCCATAGGGATTAAGTGCGGTGTGAATGAAACTGATACCTCAGTTCCGGTGTATTCCGATAGGACTTCATTAATTTCCGGAGTATGGCGGTGTTCTCCTACTTTATAAGCTTTAATCCCCTCATTCACTTCACAAAAAAGGTATGAGAGTTCTGGAGACCTCCCAGCTCCCGAAACACCCGATTTAGAATCAATGATAATCGATTCTTCATCTATAAGCTTCCTTTGAAGCAGTGGGGCCAAACCGAGAATAGCCGATTCAGGGTAACAACCCGGATTTGCGACTAGCTTCGCTCTTGCAATATCCGACTTCTTCAATTCAGTAATTCCATATACCGCTTCAGATATAAGATCGGGACATGGGTGTTCACCGTACCATTTCTTATAATTCTCATAACTCAATCTGAAATCCGCGCCTAAATCTATAATATGAATAGACCTATTAAAAAGCTCTTTAACTATTGAAGCGGATTTACCGTGAGGCAATGCGCAAAAAACTATGTCAACATCGCCAGGTATTGAATTAGGATCAAGGGGTTGAAGCTCTAAATCAATTAAATCCCTGAGATTGGGAAAAACATCTGATATGAGTTTGCCGGAGTGTTTGTCAGCGGTTAAATAGGTAACCTCAACATTTGGGTGTATCAACAGTAATCTTAAAAGATCACTCCCTGTATAACCGCTTGCTCCGAGTATAGCGACTTTTTTCTTTTCCATTTAAACTCAAAAATATCTGGGAATCATAATAATTACAAGTTATTGTGAATATTTTCAGTCATTAAACGTATTTACTCCGTTTTTTGCAAAAAATTTCAATTCTCAACGAAGCTCCCTGCAGCAAGCTGGAGGGTATCTTCAAATTTGGAGAAAGTCCTTGCAGTCATTATTGTAGATGTTACGTAAATCGTGGACAGAATTTGTAAATTTTGAATTATTTTACTTTGTCTTGATACAAAGTAACAAAAATCAAGGGCTGTCAAAAAATTAGGATTTATTAAATCAATTCCTCAAGCTAAAAATATTTAATTCAGCCCCAACCCTAAATCTTTTTTTTAGGCTTTCGGAATTGATTTTGGCAATTTTTTGAATGCCCGTTTAAACCGTTTTCTTTCTGAGAGATTTAGAGATAAGATGCATTGAAGGTCTAAAACATTGTCCCCGAAATATCTAACATCTACAGCAATGACAATACAGTGTATACCCTGTTGCAAGCTACAGCGAATTTTCAAGTTAAAATCATCCGTCCAGAATTTTGATCGGGTTAAAGAAATTTAAATCCTTGACAATCGATGTAGGAAATAAAAATATTCCGAGTTTCTTAACAACGCAATACACCACAAGGCCATTGTAAATTATCGCGTCTAGCTTTGTATTCTTGTTGTACAGGATCAATTCTTCTTAGCTTACCAATTAACCTTGACTCAATTGTTTAGAATAGGTAATTTTGTTACCTTTATTTAATCTCTTTATTCAACTCCTTATCGGGGGGGTTTCATAATGCCAATCAAGATAGGTATCAATGGCTTTGGAAGAATTGGTAGACACATTCTAAGAATTGGTCTGGATAGAAAAGGGATAGATTTTGTAGGGATTAACGATATTACAGATGCCAAAACACTTGCTCACCTCTTCAAATATGACTCAATCTTTGGTCCATATAGAGGATCAGTTAAATCCGAAAACGGTCATATAATCGTCGACGGTAATAGTATTAGAGTATTTTCAGAAAGAAACCCTGAGCAAATTTCCTGGGAAGATGTTGGAGCAGAATTGGTAGCAGACGCCAGTGGAATCTTTAGAACCAAGGAGGCTGCGTCTGCACATCTCGGAGCTACAGTCAAGAAGGTAATAATTACCGCCCCTGCAAGTGGAGAAGTAGACTTTACCACGGTTCTAGGGGCGAATGATGAACTCTATAATCATTCAAAACACCACATTATATCTAACGCCTCTTGCACTACAAATTGTTTCGGAATTTTAGTCAAAGTACTTCATGAGAATTTCCGAATAAAAAGGGGTGAGATGTCTACGATCCACTCATACACTAATGATCAGAGAATACTCGACGCTCCGCATAAGGATTTGAGACGAGCCCGTGCAGCAGCACTCTCGATAATACCAACAAGCACAGGCGCTGCTAAAGCTATCGAACTGATATTTCCAGAGTTAAAAGGAAAGTTAAGCGCGGTGGCTATGAGGGTTCCAACAGCTGATGTATCCTTGGTTGACTTTAGCTGTGAAGTTGAGAAAGAAACGACTGTAGAGGCAGTAAATACAAGTTTTAGGGAAGCATCTGAGGGGGTGCTAAATGGATATTTGAGATATTTGGACGAAGAACTTGTCTCATCAGATTTTATCGGCGACCCACACTCAGCAATTTTTGATTCCCCTCTTACCAATGTTGTGGATGGGACACTTATAAAAGTTATTGGATGGTACGATAACGAATATGGTTACTCTTCAAGGGTAGTTGACTTGATGCAGATTATAGGAGCTCAAAACTAATGGATAAACAGGTAATTTCCGACTTATCCAGTTCCGAACTCAAAGGTAAGCGAGTCTTAGTAAGGGCGGACTTTAATGTGCCTATTAGAGATGGAATAATAAGCGAAGACTATAGAATCAGAAGAGCCATACCCACAATTGATTTCCTCGTAGATAAGGGAGCAAAAGTAATTCTCGCATCTCACCTTGGTCGGCCGAAGGGGAGACAGATGCCAAGCCTTTCATTAAAACCTATTGCATCGCGTCTCTCTGAACTTCTTGGCAAGCCCGTAAAATTCATGGGCAAGGTAATTGGAAACGATGTAAGAGCAGCAATAGATAAACTCCCAAGAAGAAATGTGTTGCTCCTTGAGAACCTGAGATATCATAAGGAAGAAGCAGAAAACGATACAGACTTTTCTAAAGAACTAGCATCGCTTGCAGACATATATGTAAATGATGCATTTGGTACATCACATCGAAAACATTCCTCGACTTATGGAACGGCATTTTACTTTGATAAAAGGCTTGCGGGATTTCTAGTAGACAAAGAACTTAAATTTCTAAAAAATCTACGGGACAATCCTGACCATCCTTATACGGTGATCGTGGGAGGAGCAAAAATAAAAGACAAGATCAACGCTCTCAAGAATTTATTGAAAAAGGCTGATAAAGTCCTGATAGGTGGAGGAGTAGCCTACACCTTTCTCAAAGCCAGTGGTGTTAGTGTAGGACAATCAATAACTGAACATGAGATGATTGATTGGGCAAAGAAGGCTATTTTGAAACACGGAGATAAGATATCGCTGCCAATAGACCATGTAGTTGCTGAGAGTTTTGAAAAGAGAAAAACCTGCATGCTAGTTGATGGAGAAATACCTGAGGAACTGCATGGCTTCGATATAGGACCTAAAACAGTTGCCCATTTCACTTCATTCATTAAAGGCAATGGTCTTATATTCTGGAACGGACCCATGGGAGTATTTGAAGTCGACGACTTCTCGGCAGGTACTACACATATAGCACGTGCTGTAGCTCTTGCTACATGGCGTGGAGCAACTACGGTTGTAGGGGGCGGTGAAACCGTATCTGCTATAAGAAAAGCGGAGGTTTTGGACTCTGAAATAGTTCATATGTCTACCGGTGGTGGTGCCAGTCTTGAGTTCTTAGGGGGAGAGGAGCTTCCAGGCATTTCGATACTAAATGACAAAAGAGTAATCCTTCATTCAGTCTCCAATTGAAAGTAATTAAAGTTGTTAATAAAAAAATAGCAAACGGTTCCCGTTAAACCCTAAGTCCCCAAGAATATTATCTATTATAAATCTTATTGGCTCTCAGTATTAAGCATTATCTACTTTAATATAGATAAGTTTATTTACATATTGTAGTATTAGATAGAAAATCAACAATAACAATGAAGAGGGGGTTAAAATTGGCAAATCCTAAGCTAAAAGAGAAAAAAACCGTAAAAGAAGACATGGAATCTTTAGTTAGTATATTGGGAAATGAGGCTGATTATCTTCTCAATCATAAATGTAGAACCATCCCGAAAAACCAGCTCCATTTACCCGGTCCTTCTTTTATTGACGAGATAATGGTTCCCTCGGACAGGTCCAACACGGTTTTGAGAAACATGCAGTTACTTTTCAATACTGGTCGCTTGGCGGGCACTGGGTATCTCTCGATCCTACCCGTGGATCAGGGAATCGAACATTCAGCAGGCGCTTCATTCGCACCAAACCCTATTTACTTTGACCCGGAAAATATAGTAAAACTTGCGATTGAAGGGGGTTGCAGCGCCGTTGCTTCCACACTTGGAGTACTTGGCTCTGTTTCCAGAAAGTATGCTCACAAGATTCCATTCTTAGTTAAAATTAATCATAACGAACTTCTTTCTTATCCAAACACCTATGATCAAATTTTATTTGCCAACGTTGATCAAGCTTTCGAAATGGGGGCTGTGGCAGTAGGAGCCACGATTTATTATGGTTCTGAGGAAAGTAATCGTCAGATTCAAGAAATAAGTGAGGCCTTCCGGTACGCACATAGTATCGGATTGGTCACAGTACTCTGGGCATATTTAAGAAACCCCGCCTTTAAAACCAAGGAGGCCGATTACCATCTTTCAGCTGATTTGACGGGACAAGCCAATCACTTGAGTGCAACTATTGAAGCTGACATAGTCAAACAAAAACTAGCAGAAAACAATGGTGGATATACTGCATTAAAATTCGGAGAAACGGACGAAAGGGTTTATACAAAACTATCTTCTGATCATCCAATTGATTTAAACCGCTATCAGGTAATAAATTGTTATATGGGAAGAGCAGGCTTGATTAACTCAGGAGGTGCTTCCGGAGAACACGATCTATATAAAGTAGTGCGAACAGCCATAATCAATAAAAGAGCCGGAGGAATGGGACTAATTACAGGTAGAAAATCGTTTCAGAGACCGATGAAAGACGGTGTGGAAATACTTAACGCGGTCCAGAACGTTTATTTGAATAAGGAAATTACAGTAGCATAGGAAACAGTAACCATATGTAGGAGCAGCATTCCTGAGACAAGTTCAGCAGATGCTTGCTGCGATTCCTTGTAGACAAATTAACAAATTCTAGGAGCAGCATCTTGCTGCGATTCCAGCGGGGTTAGAAAACCCCGCCTATCTACAAATGTTAATAATTCCCTCATTTCTCCCAGGAAAAAAGAAATCCAGAATATTAAGTTTGGCATTCCAAAAATTGCGTTAAAAAATCCTGAACGTAGGCGTAAAGAAAAATTCGCGGACTGAGGTTGAATTCGAATTTTTTAGTCGGAGTGTATGATTTTTAGCTAAATTTTTGGGTAGCCTTGTCCTGAACTCGGTCGAAGGGTTGTTTCTTTGTATCAAGACAAAGAAAAAAATAAACATTGTGGATACCTCACGGAAGCACTCGGGGTTGACATGCCGCTGTAAGAGCGGCTTCCAGCCGCGATTCTTATTTCGCACCACGGATGGCACTCCTACAAATGTTAATCATTCCCTCATCTCTCTCAGGGAAAAGGAACAATCATGAAACTACTTTCCTCTTTTCGGTACCCTCGATGAGTACTCCCTCATAAACCCTTCGGCATTTAAAACCATTTCCTCAGAGCCGATAAAAATGGGCGTTCTTTGATGGAGTTCGGTAACCTCAAGATCTAAGATACGATTAAAGCCATCAGTAGCTCTACCCCCCGCTTGCTCAACAATATAGGCCATTGGATTGCATTCATATAAAAGCCTCAATTTACCCTTGGGTGAACCTCTCGTCGTAGGATATATAAATATGCCGCCTGTTATCAAATTCCTGTGAATATCTGCCACCATTGAGCCGATATATCTTAAAGAATAGGGACGGTTAGTAGCCTTATCATCCTCTTTACAGTATCTGATATATTCTTTTACTCCATCAGGAAAGCCAATGAAATATCCTTGATTTATAGAATAGGTTTTTCCATTCTTAGGAATCTGCATATTCGGATGAGAAAGACAAAACTCTCCAATTGAAGGGTCCAGAGTAAAACCATTAACACCTTTACCCGTTGTGTATACAAGCATAGTAGAAGATCCGTAGATTACGTAACCAGCGGCGGCCTGTTCTGAACCTCTTTGAAGAAAATCTTCAATTGAACAAGTTCCCGATGGAGAAACAGTCCTATAGATTGAGAAAGTGGTCCCAACAGAAACATTCACATCAATATTCGACGAACCATCCAATGGGTCAAGCGAGACGACATATTTAGCGTTTTTCGATATTTCATCGTCAAAGGTAACGAATGATTTATTTTCTTCAGACGCTACTCCACAGCTTTGCCCACCCAATTTTAAAGCCCCAATAAATCTCAAATTTGCAAAAACATCCAACTTCTTAACCTCTTCTCCCTGGACATTTGTAGTACCAGTGCTACCCAATATATCGACAAGACCCGCCTTGTTAACCTCTCTATTAACAACTTTAGCAGCTAAACCTATATCCCTTAACAATCTGGACAACTCACCCTGTGCGTAAGGAAAATCTGACTGTCTTCTGATAATAAACTCGTCTAATGTTTCAATGCCTATCATATAAGTAATGTTACCAAAAAAATCGAACCCTGAAAACCTTCCAAAATTGTCATACTCTAAGGCAGTGATCAGGTATTCATCAACTACTTATACGTGGATCACTAATTAAGGACATTTGGGAACGATAAACTCTCTTTGTAAAACCCTAATAACTTTATCAACTACACATGTTAAACGGAAACTTAAAGGTTTCTGCTACATTTTATTTTTTTTGTTGTTGTTGCTTACCCTTCTCGTCTTTAATAACTTCAATAACTTCCTTAACCCTATCAGATTCCTTTAATCTTAATATCGCTTTCTTTCCCTCGTTTTGGATAATTTTCCTAGTTAGAATCAAGTGTTCTTTAAAATCCTCGGGCACGGTTTCTTTAATTATCTCATAACTGACACTTATATAAGGTACGACAACGGACTCCTTTAAAGGTGGTTCGTTTTCTTTGTAAAAGAATCCAAGCCCAGAAATTATAAAAAAAACTACTATAACTCCAATTATGACACCCAAGAATCCTCCTGCAATTCTGTCAATAATGCTTAAATGTAGAGCCCCCATCAGTTTTGTAAGCAACCAAGCAAGCAATTGGATCAAAATATAGCAGATCACGGCTAGTAGTATAAAACCTAAAACACTAGCAATTGATTTATTATCTATCAACCCTGTATTAATAAGTACTTGACCAGTAAGCTCATAGAACATTAAACCTATTACCATTCCCACGATTATTGCCAGGAATGAAAGCGTGCCCCTAATAAAACCTCGCCTTATACCAAGAAGTGCAAAAAGCGAGATTATTATTAATATTACAATATCCAACCAGTTCATATCTTTTAAGAAATTAAATCAAACGGAACAAGTAAAGGACATTTAACTATCTTACCATCATTTTAAGGGGATCTGCCTTAATTCACAGAATCCATCAACCCACATCATACATTACCCATCTTGGTAATAAAAGATCATAATCTAAAAGGGTTATTTACTTTGACTTACAAGCATTGATCAGATAATTTAAATCGAGATGGACTTTTTTAATATACTAGGGGTGATAGCATCCGATTTAGAAGAAGTTGAGAAGGAAATCGACGAAAACATAAAATCGCCTGTCCCTCTCGTATACGAAATCTCAAAATATATACTCGGGAGTGGTGGAAAGCGAATTCGACCTTCTGTACTAATTCTTTCAAGCGGAGCTTGTGGTCTTGATAACGGAAGAAAAAGAATTGCCTCAGCGGCAGCACTTGAGCTTATTCACACGGCATCCCTTCTTCATGATGACGTTGTTGATGATGCTAATCTAAGAAGGGGAAAAACTTCATCGAATATAATGTGGGGAAATACAGCCAGTGTGCTTGTTGGAGACTTCATGCTCGCAAGAGCCCTCGGTTTAATACAATCCTGTGGAAATTTAGAACTCATTAAGGTTGTAACAGATGCTGCGGCAAAACTTGCAGAGGGTCAAGTGTTGGAGGTTATGAGCGGCATGAATATGATTGAAGTTACGGAAGAGGTTTGCTTTGGAATTATAGAGAACAAAACCGCGTCTCTAATAGAAAGTTGTGGAAAAGTTGGTGCAATACTTGCTGGAGCAAAGAATAATGTCAAAGAAACATTCGCCGATTTCGGCTTTAACTTAGGCATGGCCTTTCAACTTATTGATGATGCATTAGATTATTCTGCAGCTCAAGATGAATTTGGAAAGGAGGTGGGTCATGACTTATTGGAGAAGAAAATGACTCTTCCCCTTGTTTATTCCTTGCGCGAAGCCACAACCAAAGAGAAGTCAAGAGTAAATAAATTCCTCGAAAATGACCATTTAAATAATGATGATTTGCCATTTGTTTTGGATATTGTGAAAACATATGAGGGCGTTAATCAAACCAAGAATGTTGCAAGAAGATACGTGGACAAAGCAAAACATTCGATTGTAAGCCTGACACAAAACAACTATAAGGAATCCCTCGACTTACTTGCGGATTACGTAATAGAAAGGAGAAAATAGCTGAATTATATTTACGTTTATTCCTTAGTATTATGAGAAAATACGATGCCGGGTAAAGAAAACGAATGGGAAGAGAGAATAGAAAAAACTTAAAGGAGAGAAAAAAAGTATTCACTACTCAATCTGGCATTCCTCTCGAAAGACTTTACACCCCAGAGGATCTAAAAGGCATAGAATACGACTTAAAAATTGGATATCCCGGCGAATATCCATTCACTCGCGGTGTCCAGCCTACAATGTACCGGGGCAGGCTCTGGACCATGAGACAATATGCAGGATTTGGAACCGCGGAAGAAACCAACAAAAGATTTAAATATCTACTCGAACAGGGACAAACCGGCTTAAGCGTTGCGTTCGACCTTCCAACCCAGATGGGCTACGATTCCGATCATCCAATCAGTAAAGGAGAGGTTGGAAGGGTTGGTGTCGCCATAGATTCTCTCGAGGACATGGAAACCCTCTTTGATGGAATTCCACTGGGTGAAGTAAGCACCTCGATGACAATAAATGCGACTGCCTCTATGCTTCTTGCAATGTATATGGTCACATCTGAAAAGCAGGGTATAAGTTCAGACAGGATTCAAGGCACCGTACAAAATGACCTTCTCAAAGAATTTATAGCTAGAGGAACTTATATTTTTCCTCCAGGACCTTCCGTCAAAATCACAATTGATGTATTAGAATTCTGCCGGGATGCTATACCGAGATGGAATCCCATAAGTGTTAGTGGATACCATATACGAGAAGCTGGGTCGACAGCAGTCCAAGAATTGGCTTTTATGCTCGCAAATGCAATAGAGTATCTAGAAAATGCAAAGAGTCGAGGTTTGGATGTAGAGAAAATAGCTGAGCGTGTTTCATTTTTCTTTGCAGTTCACAACAATTTTCTCGAAGAAATCGCAAAATACAGGGCAGCTAGAAGGCTCTGGGCCAAGATCATGAGGGAGAGATTTAATGCAAAGGGAGATAGGGCTTGCCTGTTCAGAGTACATTCGCAGACCTCAGGTGTCACCTTAATGGCACAGCAACCTAGAAATAATATAATGAGGGTTACTTTACAGGCACTCGCAGCCGTCCTAGCTGGCACGCAATCACTGCATACAAATTCCTATGACGAAGCCCTTGCACTCCCATCGGAGGAAGCCGCCACCATAGCACTTAGAACACAACAACTAGTAGCCTATGAGAGTGGTGCAGCTGATACAGTAGACCCCCTTGGAGGTTCCTATGTCATTGAATCGCTTACAAATAAAATAGAAGATGAAGTTGTTAATTATCTCAGGAAAATCGATAAGAGTGGCGGAATGATTAAATGCATTCAAGATGGTTATATCAACCACGAAATTGAGGAGGCCTCGTATAGGTATCAACTCGAGATAGAAAAAAAAGAGAGAATAATTGTAGGCGTAAATGAGTTTACAACAGGTAATGAAGAATCGATTGAAACCCACAGAATAAATCCTAAGATTGAAGAAATAAAGAGAGCAAAGCTGATTGAATTAAGAAACAAAAGAGACAACGACAGGGTAAAAGCCGATTTAAAAAAACTTGAGGAAACGGCAAGAGACAATGGGAATCTTATGCCTTACATAGTTGAAGCAGTCAGGGATTATGCTACGATTGGAGAGATGACGCTTGCTTTAGAGAGGGTTTATAATAGGCACAGGCAGGGTAGTGTTTCTGCGAAAAGTTAAATCAAATATAGCTATTATGATTGGTCAATCCGTTTCAGAAACCTGATGAATCCTTTATATATTCCAAATCTAACTCCATAACAATTGCATCATCACCAGTATCGCAGTAATAACCTCGTCTCAATCCAATTGCTTTAAAACCAATTTTTTCATAGAGGTTTATAGCCATATCATTCTTACTTCTCACCTCTAGCAGCGCAGTTATAGCTCCATTATTTGAAAAATAAGTAAGACAGTCCAACAGTAGGCTTTGTGCTACACCCAGCCTCCTATATTCTCGATGAACAGCTACATTTAGAATATGAGCTTCATGATATATCTTCCATGCGATTATATATCCAACCACTGTACCATTGTTTCTTGATACACGGGTGAATGATTTAGGGGACTTTATTTCCATGTCAAACACCTGGCGTGGCCAGGGAGTTGGAAAGCTCGATTGCTCTATGGCAATTATTTCGTCAAGGTCCCGAGATCGAATTTCATCAATTAGAAAATCTGACGCTTTTATCATGATAATTGTAAAATATTACAATCTCCAAAGCATATAGCAAACAAAGTATTTTTTATGAATTCCCAAGTGGAATACTTTACCCCATCCAATCCTTTCCACTCTAAGGGAAAGTATCGGAAGGGGTTCGCACAACAAACTAAAGAAACAAAATTTCATTAATCACATTGCTTGACACGCACCTTACCTATGTTAACCTCAAGGTGAAAATAATTTTGATAATACTTATCAATTTCCCCTCGATCAGTTTTTAAAACTGTATTTGGTTAATGCAAAAGTATAATATAAATACTACTAGAAATTCCATAATTGGTCATTCTAAATTTGTCAGCTTGCTTAAGGGTTTATCCCTTCTCTCTACTGTTTGTATTTTGTTTTTTTTAACTACCTTTAGTACTTTTGCTTCTGAAGAAGCTAAAAGAATACTCTCACTTGTTGATTACATTGGAGGAGACTATAAGAACGCCGTTCAAGATGGAAGGATAATAAATGAGCAAGAATATACTGAGATGGTTGAATTCTCCTCTGATGCGATGCTTTTATATGAAAACCTAGAATCTAAAAGCGGACAGAGATCACAAATTGGAACAGATCTAATTCATCTGGAAAGCAAGATTAAGACTAGATCACCTGTTAATGAAATTGAATTACTATCCAAAGATATAAAAGACAAATTAATTTCAGAATATGGAATTGTTCCGTATCCCCGAAATAAACCATCTTACGCATCGGGAAGGGAATTGTATAAAAGAAATTGCTCACAATGTCACGGTCTTTTTGGTTCAGGAGATGGTCCCCTCGCCTCCAACTTTAACCCACTCCCTTCAAGCTTTAATGATTTTAGTACGACGGGGAGTCTATCCCCATTCAAGGTTTTTAACACAATGGGTTTTGGAATCGAAGATACTGCTATGCCTTCTTTCCCGATGTTATCAGAAGAGGAGAAATGGAATATTGCATTCTATACTATGTCTCTAAGTATCACTGAAGAAGCCACTAATGAGGGGAGGCTTATAATAACACCTGATTTCCAAAATGAATTAGAAGACTATAAAGTCCTAGCCTTACTATCTAATGATGAGATCAAAAATAAAATAGATAGAAACGATGTTAGTGAAAAGGACATACCAAAGGTCATAGCACACCTTCGAAGAGGAATCATCGAGACTCCTGAGTCGAAAGATGATTCGTTACTCATAACAAGCTCGACACTTGCAACATCATTCGAATTATACAAACAGGGGAAAAAGGATGAAGCGTATGAAGAAGCCTTAGATGCATACCTCAATGGCTTTGAAAATGCGGAAGCTAGTCTCATCTTAAAGGATAGAGAATTGACCTATGAAATAGAAGCTAAGCTTTCAAAGTTCAGAGAAGCAATCAAGGAAGGAAGACCCGCTCAGAATTTGGAGATTCTCTATGACGAAATTACAAATGAACTCAATAGGGCCTCCATAATTCTCAAAAATGGAAAACCAGTTGGTCAGCTCCTTTCTTTCACTAACTCCTTATCAATCGTTTTACGAGAAGGTCTTGAAGCGATTCTAATAATAGCCGCTATCCTAGCTTTCTTGGCAACAACAGGGGCAAGCAATGCTATAAAGTACGTCCATTTGGGTTGGATTCTTGCGATCGCGGCTGGTCTTCTAACATGGTTAATTGCTAATACGCTAATATCGATCAGCGGCGCAAAACGGGAAATTATTGAAGGCACAACATCCCTAATTGCCGCGGCTGTTCTCTTTTATGTCAGTTACTGGCTAATTACCAAGATTGAAGTAAAAAAGTGGAAAGACTATATCCAGAGTAAAGTACAACTAGCAATTTCCAAAAAAAGTGTATTTGCTCTTGCGAGTGTATCTTTCTTTGCTGTGTATAGGGAAGCGTTTGAAACTATACTTTTTTACCAGGCATTATGGTTCCAGGCTGAGAACTCTAAGGGGGCTATAGTTTGGGGATTTGTCTTGGGAATACTATCGCTCCTGGTCCTTGTATTTGTGATTTTTAAGCTGGCGGTTAGAGTACCTCTCAAATACTTTTTTACCCTTACAAGCTTATTCCTCTACAGTCTCTCGTTTATTTTGATTGGAAAAGGTATGCGAGAACTTCAGGAAGCCGGTGTTCTCGGTATTACGCCCATAAAGTTTATTCCACAGATCGATATACTGGGAATATATCCGACACTTGAAACCTCAATCCCCCAGGGGATATTACTTGTAGCCTTTCTTGTAGCAATTTCCTGGCTCGGCTATATAAAACGGGAAAAAGATAAGAACGAAATCGTCATAAGTGTTACGAGAATAGCAGATGATATGAAATCGATGCATGAGTCTTTCGATCACATAAAAAAGCACATTATAGAATGGAGAAGATGCGAGGAAATTGACATTGAAGCAGAAGAGCTAGACACGCAAATACAGGGCGTTATAAGTCATGTGGATGAATTGGAGACTAAGTTGTTAGACTTTTATGACGTCGTTTCAAAGAACCGAGAACCCCTTGGCAAGACTTAGCGATTTAGATTCAACCCTTCATAATATATCCATATATAAGCTGTAACTTGTTCCCTCCTATTTAAGCATTTAATATTAGTTTTAAAAATAATGAAGAAAAAAGCTGTAGTTATAGCGTCTGGTGGAATTGACAGCTCCACTCTTCTTTTCAAAACAGTCAAAGAGAACTATGAAACTCATGCAATTACTTTTATCTACGGGCAGAAGCATAAAAGAGAAATAGACTCAGCAAAAAAGGTGAGCAAAAGTCTAAAGATACCCCACAAGATTGTTGACCTATCATCTTTGAAGGAGATTCTCTCCGGCTCGGCCCTGACTGATTCGAGAATAGACATTCCGGAAGTCCCCGCTGAAGCTACCCATTACGAAACCTTAAAAACAACTATCGTTCCGAATAGAAACTCGATCTTCCTCTCGATTGCGATCGGCTATGCGGTAAGCATTGGTGCAGACCTTGTACTCTTTGGAGCCCACCACTCGGATAGGGGTGTTTATCCTGATTGCAGGCGAGAATTTATCGAAGCCTTCCAGCACTCAGAGCAGCTTGCAAACGATAATCTTGAATTAAAAATAGAAGCTCCTTTTGTTAACATTGATAAATCTCGAATTGTTAAGCTTGGCTCCGAGCTTGGTGTCCCATATCAAGAAACCTGGTCTTGTTATAGAGGAGAAGAATTACACTGCGGTATATGTAGCTCATGCAGAGAGAGAAAAAGGGCGTTTACTGAAGCAGGGATCTATGACCCGACAAATTATAAACAATAGTAATTATGCTTTCTATACTAAATATTGTTAACAAAATTTAATGAAAATAAGTGAAATATTCTTTTCAATTCAGGGTGAGGGAATAGAAATCGGCCTCCCAACTGTATTTGTTCGTCTTTTCGCGTGTGACCTGAGGTGCGCCTGGTGTGATACGATGTACGCAGTCGAAGGGCGGGATTTCATCGATATGACCATAAATGAGGTAAAAAGTGAGATAGAAAAGTTTCAATGCATAAGGGTCTGCATGACCGGTGGCGAGCCACTCATACAAAGAGATGAGGTGGAACAACTAGCAAAAGATTTAGTAAGTGAAGGATTTAACATTTTGCTCGAAACCAGTGGACACAAAGATCCTCCTTCGGTTTTTTGGACCGACAGTTGTCTTATAAGCATGGATTGTAAGTGCCCAAGCTCCAAAATGGAAGAAAAAATGGATTTTAAACTGTTTGAAAAACTCAGACCTAAAGATCAGCTGAAATTTGTGATTAAAGATGAGGTAGACTATAACTATGCAAAAGAAATCTTGAAAAGCTACCAAATAAAAGCAAGCATAATATTTCAACCCGTTTATGGCACTAACCTCAAATGGCTAACAGAAAAGACACTAGAAGATAAACTGGAAAAAGTAAGAACCCTTCCTCAACTTCATAAGTTCATTTGGGGAGAAAAAAGGGGGTATTGAATATTAAATCAATTTGCGAAATTCGCATCCTAGATACAAGCTAAATTTCTTACCTTACTCTTTTTTATGAATGACGAGCACATAAGTAAATAAATCTTTGGACTCAGCAGCCTAATAGAGAAGTTGAAAATAGATTGAAAAAACATGAATACTTTTAATGTAATTAACACTCTAAATATATGTAGTACTTAAAACAGTATTACGGAGTCTTAAAATGAAGAAATATAATTTGACTCTTTTGCTATCAATTAAAGCCTTAGCCCTTACTATCTTATTTAGCATTCCAGTAATTTCTAAAGAGGATGATATGCAAACATTGAAAGGGACAATTGTTTGCATTGAAGTTGATAAAAATGGAAATCTTAATCCAATAGAAGATTTTAACGTCTGTAATGGTCTACTGGTATTCGTCGGAATAGATAATAAAATTTATACCCTATCTGGTGAAGAAGAAGTCATTTATAGGATTTCTAAAAATCCTAAGAGGAGAATGGGCTACCGCACGCCTCTTAAGATGAAAGGATCTGTC
Organism: Desulfobacterota bacterium AH_259_B03_O07; assembly: GCA_027717645.1. Classification (GTDB taxonomy): domain Bacteria; phylum Desulfobacterota_D; class UBA1144; order Nemesobacterales; family CSP1-2; genus JALLOG01. Next base: position 39,134 of record JALLOG010000007.1, on the reverse strand, counting down.
GAAGGAAATCAAAGAGCCTTGATTTTCCATGCTCAAAGTCGGGAACCAATGAAACCCAATGAATTAAAAAAAACAACGGCAACAGGCACAATTGTCTGTATAGTTCCAAATTACACCAATAGTGATATTGAACCAGTGGTTGCGGTTGGACCATGTAACGAATATGCCCCCCATATGCACGTAATTTATAATCGAGATGGACAAATTTATGCACTCCACGGTACAGAGGAGAGTATTGTAAATATTGAAAAGAGACCAGACAGGAAAAATGTTCAGGTAACTGGGGCAATCGCAGGTAACAAGAGCGGCTGGATATTATTTGTAGATTAAGTTAGCGAATCGAGTTTGAATTACTTTACTACCCGATCAAATTATCTGAAAAATTAGCCTCGACGCAGTCACGCGCAAGCCTCGTTGCATACCAAAAATATATTGACATTAAATTACCGTTAGCCCACCGTTCATGCTGGTGAAAACGATAACTTGGTGCGACAAAAATCGCGACTGGCCTGTCTTGAGTATCATCGAAGGGAAGCCGCTCCTACTTAAACAATTTTTTTCTCCACATGAAACTTACTTTTATATTTTGGCAAATAAGTAATTTCTTTATAAAATTTATAAGAGTTGAAAAATTAAGTTAAATTTATATTTAATAAAGATTCTCGATAAGAGACTCAGATTAATGATGCAAAGAGCTTTTAAGAAAGAAACCAAATACTACGGTAAGAGCAAACAAAAAACTCGTTATTTCGTCAATATCTATAATTCAATAGGCGTCATAGACAAAAATCAATACAACGATATCGTCGATCCTGAAAATCCATTTCTAGAATATGAATTTTTAGAAGCCTTAGAGAAATCAGGCTGCGTTGGAGGAAAAACCGGATGGATTCCACAATACCTAGTGTTATCAGACTATGAAAAAATAATTGGCGCCATTACTTTTTACATCAAGTTTGATTCCTATGGCGAATATATATTTGACTGGCAGTGGGCAGATGCATTCCATAATGCAGGATTACAATATTATCCTAAAGTTGTAGCAGCTATACCGTTTACCCCTGCCAATGGTACACGCATTTTAGTACATCCCTCATGTTCTTTCGAGGAATGTGCACTTCGAATGATTAATTATTTAATCGAATTTTGTAAAAAAGAAAATTTCTCATCCATACATTTTCTATTCTTGACCAAAAAAGAACAAAAGTTTATGGAAAAACTCGGATTCTTACCCAGGAAAACCCACCAATATCACTGGTTCAACAGAAACTACGAATCTTTTAATGACTTCCTAGATGACTTACGATCAAACCGAAAAAAACAGATTCGGAGAGAGAGAAAGCACCTTACAGGTCTAGGGATAGATATATCCATTATTGAAAAAAATGATATACAGAAGGAACACATAGACGAAATGTGGAATTTTTATTTGGATACAACGTCCAGAAAATGGGGGCAACCATATCTTAATAGAAAATTCTTCGATTTAATCTATGCAAATTTCAAACATCGATTGGTAATGGTATTAGGTAAGGACAAAGATAAATGGATCGGTGGCACATTTAATATCGTGAAAAACAATAGACTCTTTGGGCGCTACTGGGGATCTATCTCCGAATATAAGAATCTCCATTTCGAGTGCTGTTACTATAGTTTGATAGAATATGCGATATCAAATAAAATTGATGTGTTCGAAGCTGGGGCCCAAGGCGAACATAAATTTCTAAGGGGATTTGCCGCTGTGCCAACTTATAGTTCACACTTTATTATTCATGAAGGAGCTCGTGAAGCCATAGGGAACTATTTGCAAAATGAAGCAGATTACACAGACAGAATGATTAATGACTATGACAGATTATCCCCATTAAAATATTTGCATATAAAATCTGAATAACGTTATTAACTAATATCAGGACACTGTTATGGCGGATGAAAAAATAAAATTTGATGAATTCGAAGGCGAACTTCTTACAGAAGAAGACATTAAATTAAAGAGACCTGATATGTACAGGATTATATTGTTAAACGATGATTACACACCCAGAGAGTTTGTGGTTTGGATATTAGTAAGGGTGTTTTACAAAAACAAAGAGGAAGGAGCGAGAATAATGCTTGAAGCCCACACAAAGGGTAAAAGCATAGTCGGCGTGTACACGTATGATGTGGCTAGGTCCAAAGTTATGCAGGTGCACCAGTTAGCCAAACAAAATGAACATCCATTAAAATGTGAACTCGAAGTTGAAGAAGGCGGTGAAGAACAATGATCATTTCTGAAGAATTGGATAAAACTTTAAAAAGGGCATACGACGATGCAAAAAACAGAAGACATGAGTTTATAACTTTAGAACACATTCTCATGGCACTAAGTGAAGATTCTTATGCCTCTAGGATCTTAATCGGTTGTGGTGTTGACATGGAGGAATTAAAAAATTCATTGGAAAAGTTTATGAGCAAAGATATGCCCCAAATTGATGGAGAAGAGGTTCCCGATCCTCAATATTCATTGGGCACACAGCTCGTTCTGCAATTGGCTACAATGCACGTTCAATCGGCGGGTAAAGAGGAACTAGACAGTGGTAACGTATTGGCAGCTATGTTAAGAGAAAAGGAATCACATGCCGTTTATTTCTTAAACCAACAGGGTGTCAATCGACATGATGTGGTTAGTTATATCTCTCATGGCACCCCAGAAATAAACTTGGAAGATGAGTCAGAAACCTCAACGGTGGGCACAAAACAGGTTGTTGGTCAAAAGCAAAAAGATCCTCTATCAAGGTTTTGTACAAACTTAGTTGAAAAAGCCAAAGACGGGAAAATTGATCCCTTGATTGGTCGAGAAACCGAGATCGAAAGAACCGTTCATATACTCGCCAGAAGAAGAAAAAATAATCCAATATTTGTCGGCGATGCAGGTGTCGGCAAGACTGCTATAGCCGAAGGTTTGGCTCTCCGTATCGTAGAAAATAAGGTACCAGAAGCATTAAAAGATTTAAACATTTACGCATTAGACATGGGGGCTCTAACTGCTGGAACACGTTATCGGGGTGATTTTGAGGAAAGACTAAAAGCAATAATCGATGCAGTTAAGGGCGATCCAAATAAAGTATTGTTCATTGATGAAATTCAAACCGTAATCGGTGCTGGTGCCGTTTCAGGCGGTACTTTGGATGCCTCCAATATGTTAAAGCCAGCTTTGGCTAACGGTGAAATACGATGTATTGGTACAACAATTCTAAAGGATTATAGAAGCGTATTTGAAAAAGATCATGCATTAGCAAGACGATTTCAGAAAATAGATGTTTATGAACCAAGCGAGGAAGAGACTCTAAAGATACTTCAAGGGTTGAAAGATTATTATGAGAAATTTCATAAGGTTAGCTACTCAACATCGGCTCTTAAGGCTGCAGTAGAATTATCTGCAAGGTATATCAATGATAGGAGATTGCCGGATAAGGCCATAGATATTATCGATGAAGCCGGTGCCCAAATTAAACTTAAAAATTATAAATCCGAAATCAAACAAGTTACCGTAAAAGATATAGAATCTTTAATATCAAAAATTGCTAAAATTCCTTCTCGAACGGTAAAGGTAGATGATAGGCAGAGATTGATGACCTTATCAGACGATTTAAAAAAGGTAATCTTCGGTCAAGACGATGCGATAGAAAAACTAGTAACATCCATTCAAATGTCTAGAGCTGGGCTCAATGAACCACATAAACCCGTAGGTTCTTTCATGTTTGCAGGCCCCACAGGCGTTGGTAAAACCGAACTTGCAAAACAGCTGGCTTTACAACTTGGAATAGAGTTCATACGTTTTGATATGAGTGAATATATGGAGAAGCACACGGTCTCTCGTCTAATCGGCTCACCCCCAGGTTATGTGGGATTTGATCAGGGTGGTCAATTAACTGAAGCAGTAAACCAACACCCACATGCCGTATTGTTACTTGATGAAATTGAAAAAGCCCACGAAGATATATTCAATATACTATTGCAGGTCATGGATCATGCTACTTTAACCGATTCCAACGGAAGAAAGGTCGACTTTAGGCAGATAATACTGATTTTGACCACAAACATGGGTTCAAAAGAAAGCAGTAGACGAACAATGGGGTTTGGTAAACGCGAATTTGAGGATAAAACTGCTGAAGCAATCGAGCGATACTTCAGTCCGGAATTTAGAAACCGATTAAATGCTATAGTGCAATTTAATTCATTAGAAATGAAGATAGTTGAAATGGTGGTAGACAAGTTGATTAGCCAATTAGCTGAAAGATTAAAATCAAAAAGGGTCTTAATTGAACTCGAGCCGGAAGCAAGAACCTATTTGGCAGTGAAAGGCTATGATTCGAGATTAGGTGCTAGACCGATCCAGAGACTAATCGATACTGAAATAACTGAAAGACTTTCGAAGGAGATTTTATTCGCGAAGCTGTCAACAGGGGGTAAAGTAAGAATTATTAAGAAAGGAAACAGTTTGGATTTTAAGTTTAATCCGTTTTAGTAAATCAACTTCTCAATACCGCAAATAAATTTCGGCTATCACAATTCTTTGAAAATAGCTTCAGAGGCAGATTTTTTATCGAAGGATTTTTTACCTAATGAGATTAATGATTTGATATCACACTCTAAACGACATATATTTTAACAGCTTTGAAAACGCTCTGGATTTCTTAAAAGTCTTTTTCTGCGGGAAATATAATGATGGAAATCGGTTTTTTCTTTAAAGGGTTCGTAATCGGAATGTTAATTGCAACACCCGTTGGGCCTGTTGGAGCATTATGTGTTCAAAGTACTTTTACAGAGGGAAAGTTACATGGTCTTATCTCTGGACTTGGTGCCACAGTAGCTGACGTAATCTTCGGAATTATCGCTGCTTTCGGAATAACAATAATTTCCAACTTCTTAGTAGAACAACAAGATTGGATTCGCCTCCTAGGCGGTCTATTTATTTGCTTTCTTGGAACAAGGATTATTTTACTGGAACCAAAAAAGCAAACAGATCCTGGTAAGAGACAAAATATGGTCAGTTCATTTTTATCGGCCTTTTTAATAACCTTAACCAATCCAATAACAATTTTGACCTTAGCGCTAATGTTTGCCGGTTTGGGATTAGTCGGTCAGCAAGCACAACACGGTTCGGCAAGTTTGATGGTTTTCGGAGTATTTATCGGTTCCAGTATTATTTGGCTTACTCTATGGGGCATAAGCGTTAAGTTTCGTGAAAAATTTAACCTTTCTAAGATGGCATTGGTGAATAGAATTGCAGGGGTAATGATCATAATGTTTGGCATAGTGGCCTTATTGAGTTTAATATAAACTCCTTCGTACGAAATCATTTCTTTAATGAACACCCCTGCAGCAAGCTACAGGGTATCCGGATATAAAATAGAATTCCTGAAGGTCAATGACTGTAGGGAGTTTCCTTCCTAAACAGGCAATAGCCCGCAACCTGTCATTTTCTGTAGATGTTAAATAATTCGAAGACAATGTCTTAGAGCTTCAATGCATCTCATCTCTAAGCCTCTCAGAGAAAAAATGGTTTAAACGGGCATTCAAAAAATTGCCAAAATCAATTCCGAAAGCGTGAAGAAAAGATTTAACCGAATCAAAGGATATGAAGATTCGGCATCAGTTAATAAAAGCTAAATATTTTTAGCTGTAGGAATTGATTTAATAAATCCTAATTTTTTGTCAGCCCTTGATTTTTGTTACTTTGTATCAAGACAAAGTAAAATAATCTAAAATTTACAAATTCTGTCCACGAATTACGTAACATCTACGGAATTCGCTAGTTAAATAATTTTATGACAAAATTTATCATCAATTACCTCCAAATGTTGAACAGACTTTAAACTATGCTTAAACTAAATTCATGATTAGAGTTACAAAAGATATTTCACTGAATGAAGATGAAATAAAAGTAGAATTTATCCGATCTTCAGGTCCGGGCGGACAAAATGTGAATAAGGTTGCTACAGCAGTGCAATTGAGGTTTGATGTAGCTAATTCACCTTCCTTACCAGAGGATGTCCGCAAACGTATTGTAATAATCGCGGGAAAGCGAGTGACGGAAGATGGAATACTGATAATTTCCGCTCGTAGGTATCGCTCTCAGGATAAAAACCGAAAAGATGCCTCAGACCGACTACTGCAACTTATCCTCAGGGCCGCTATGAAACCAAAGATCCGTCGCAAAACGAAACCAACCATAGTATCAAAACAGAAAAGACTTGAATCGAAGCGCCATAGGGGACAAATAAAAAAGACGAGGCGTCCCATCAACGCCGTTGCAGACTAGAAAATTCTTCAAACTCTTACTTTTCTATATAATACTTTCAAGTTGGTTTGCAGATAATAGATGAAATTGTCACATAATTCCTTTAATTTAAAAGCATTTTCCCCACTACTTTTTGTTAGCCTGCTATTTATATTATTAACTTCCAAATCCCTGCTTGGCATCGAGAATTTTAATAAAGAAACCAACCTAATAATATCGGACGAAGAGATCACCAAAATTGGGCATTTAATATTTATCAACGAGTGTGGTGGAAAAATTAAGAATCTTACCGCTTGGAATGAAGGTGAAGAATTCGCATCATTTGGTATAGGTCATTTCATCTGGTACCCCAAGGGAATAGAAGGTCCTTTTTATGAGACTTTCCCTCGGTTGTTAAACTTCATCAAGAACAAGGGGATAAAGCCTCCGGAATGGATAGAAAACTTACCAAGTTTAGATCTACCCTGGAATTCCAGGGAAATGTTTATCAATGATTTTAAAAGCAATAAAATGAATCAATTAAGAGAATTTCTCGTAGAAACGATTCCTTACCAAACTTTATTTCTGGTAAATCGTTTCCAAAATACAATGCCCAAACTATTAATAACAGCGCCGCAAGACCTCCACGATCATATAAAATCGCAATTCTATCGTGTAGTAAATTCACCTATGGGAATGTACGCACTGATCGATTATGTAAACTTTAAAGGCGAAGGGACAGAGCCATCTGAACGCTACAAGGGTGAGGGCTGGGGACTTCTTCAGCTTCTAGAGGACATGCAAGGCACTGAAACTGGAAACAAAGCTCTTGTGGATTTTGCAAACGCAGCCGAGAAAGTATTAGTTAGGCGAATAAGCAATTCCCCACCAGAAAGAAATGAAAAGAGATGGCTTTCGGGTTGGGAAAAAAGGATTAACACCTATATTCCTAAATAATTACCTTATCCTGATGCTACAAGAAATGTCATTTGCGCTTCTCGAATTCTATGTCGAAAATCCACACAAAATCACAGGTCAACCCCTGACACCCTAATAATTTTTTCTCTAAACCTTTTCCACAAGGAAAAGTACTAAACGGGCATTCAAAAAATTGCCAAAATCAATTCCGAAAGCGTTAAGAAAAGATTTAGGGTTGGGGTAGAATTAAATATTTTTAGCTGTAGGAATTGATTTAATAAATCCTAATTTTTTGCCAGCCCTTGATTTTTGTTACTCGTTTCATGCTGAGTTTATCGAAGTATGTATCAAGACAAAGTAAAAAAGTAAATTTACCATTTAGTTGAAATAAAACTTTATTGGTTTTGCCTTCGAATTATATAATATCTACACTTCTCGAATTCTAAAAATAGGGGGTCGCGTCTTCACGGGCTGTTGCTCAAACCACAATTTGATCCTTAGTGTATTTATAATAGTTTTGATAAGTCAATAAAATCAATGAGTTGGGAAAGGTTAGGAATTACAATTCTTCTTTGAAAGTCAGAATAACCCATTCGGGCAACAGCCCGTTCACAATTGACAAATAGGTTGTGATTCTTATTTGAGAACGACTCGGGCTTGTATTGTTGTATTATGTGATTCTCAAATGTGAATAAGACCCTTTATTTAATTACTTTTAATAAATAATTATGAATAACTACAATAGCATAGGTGTCCAGTCTCCAGTATTCAAGAAGTGCCTCTTCGAGTTTTATTCTCATGGATTATATTGAATATAATTTTGCATCAAAGAAAATGCTATGTTCTAATCTAAAAATAGCTGCTTATACATTTCTTCAATATCGTTGATTTCACCTTCCGATAAAAGTTCAAATTCTTTCATCTTGGCTCTTTTAGAAAATTTGCCATTGTTTTGTCCTAAAAACCGTATAAGTAAAGCCACCATTTTGTCCGGCATTTCAAAGTGATCATCCAAGTATAATTTCATTTCATCATATTTATACAAGAACTTTACTTCCTCAGGGATAATCTCTTCGATGGTTTGCTCTACGCAATCATATAAAAATTCTGCATGCTTTGTAGCATCAAAATATCTGTATAAATCAATAGTTTGGTTTAATACTTTTACATTATTGCTCGTTGTCGGCTCCCATTCTATTAAGTCCAGACGGGGTATGGAATAGGATTCTAAAACCTTTCTATACTCATCTATTCTTTCTAAAATTGCTGAAGAGACAGGAAACACTATGCCTCGTTGAGCAAAATTCATCCGTGCAATAACATGATGAATTAGATATCTATGAATTCTTCCATTCCCATCAACAAATGGATGTATAAAAACAAAACCAAATGCTATTAAAGAAGAGGCCAAAACTGGATCAAAATCAGATTCCTGAAGTTTGTTGTTTGTTTTAATTAATCCGGTCACCAGGGTATCAATATCTTCCCACCTTGCTGAAATATGGTCTGGAATTGGGGCTCCTGTAGTTCTATCATGTTGACCTACGAAACCTCCTTCCTTACACCACCCCATTTTAATGAATCGACTATTTCCAATTACAATCTGTTGTAACCTTAGTAGCTCATCCTTTGAAAGTGGCTTATTTCCTGCTTGTCCAATTGCCTCTCCCCATCTTTGAGCTCTATTTTGTGGCGGCTGCTCACCTTCTATAGCGTAAGAAGCTTTGGAGTCTTTTAATAGCAGAAATGCAGATGCCCTTTTCAACAAATCTCTATGAGTTGTATTTAATAATTTTGTTGCTTTTTGAGATAAATCTTTTGCTATAAATTCCTCTAATTTGGGAGTTTTACGAATTAATGGACAAAAATCTTTTGTGCCGGGAAGATTATTTCTAATACGATTCCTTTTAGAAATTTCAACACTTCCTGCATATTGCAATTTTTCATTTAATAAGTTTACGTAATTACCAATTCTTAAGTCAGGAATATCTAATGATGTCTCCATCAGCCATTCATATAAAAACCAAATTCTTCTGCTATATTGACCATTTGGCTCACTCAATATAATGTCAGTAATAACATTACTTTCTATAGCTGAAAATAAGCTTCTAAATACACTTAAATTAACTCCTTCGTATTTTAAAGAGAATATTAAATGACCATATAATGTGTCTTTGGGCTTGTGTTTTGGGGTAAAAACATCCCATTCTTCTGTAGTGTATCTTCTTCTTTTTTCACTGATTAAAGCTAATTTATCTGGAAGTGGAACTTTTAAAGCTAATTTATTAATGATTGCTCCATATCCAACGAGAATACCCTTTTCGGGAGCTGTTCTTCCGTGAAAAACAGTTATAGATCGTGAAAAATGATTATAAACCATAGCAATTTGTAAAATCTAGTTATATTAAATATTTGTGAAAAATATTTATATTGTGTGAAAAATACTTATTATTTATTATATTTTGTACGAAATAGATATTAACTGCGAATTGTTAATTACACAAACATTTGCCATAACAATTCTTATTTGAAATTTATTTCTTCCACTTTTTAAATTCTTCCAATACAAGTGAACAAATGGTGTCGCCCATTAACCAGCCTCTGTCAATGGCATTCCAAAAATTACCAAAATCAATTCCGAAAGCGTTAAAAAAAGTGACAATCATTAATGTCATCTCGAAGAAATGAAATGACTGAGAGAACTAATAGCTTAAAATCATAGATATCTCACATTCGTTCGATATGACAGCTTTTTTGTCAGCCCTTAACGAAACCGATGGATAAGAGGTTTTGGTCATTCTTACCACTTGTTAGCTAGGTTTGACCTAGTTGTCCTATTCTTCGAACCAGTTATTTTATCAAGACAAAGTAAAAAAAATCCCTATTAAGTTGGAATATAACTTTGGTGAATTCACCTATTAATATACCTGTTGAATACCCCGTGGTTTTACCACGGGGATGAAAACAGGTTGCCCTGCAGGCAATAACAATTTTAGAATTTCAGTATGAGCCAAGTTAAAAAGACTAAATAAGGGTTATATAATCATAAGCGTTACAACAAGCACTTAGTTCTTAATCCTTTAATGCCCCGTGGCTCTGCCACGGGGTTATTTACTTAATAATACACATAAATTATAATTAATATGTTAAAAAGGATTTTATTATTAAAGGGGAAGTAATTATAAAAACCAATCTTGAGTATGAACCCAAACCGGCGAGACTAATACCCAGTTTTCCTGATTCTGAAAGAGAGCTGCGTACAACATCTATACTATTAGCATGTTTTCGAATAGTTCCAGATTTTGCCAGTGAAATTTTGAATGAAGTAGGTGTACCAGTCTCAAAACGATCAACGATCTCTTGTTACACTGAGGTTGTATTTAAAGATAATAGAAATGATAAAAAATGTAGACCCGATGGATTAATAATGGTTAAATCTGGCAATAAAATTTGGACTGCAATTATTGAGTGCAAAGTAGGAAATAATTCTTTGACCAGTGAACAAATTGAAGAATATTTAGATGTTGCTAAATCAAACGGTGTAAATGCTTTAATCACTATATCTAATCAATATGCAACAATTCCAACTCACAATCCAATTCAAGTTTCAAAGCAAAAGATAAAATCGGCAGATTTATTTCATTTTTCATGGTTATCTATAGAGACTAAAGCAACTTTACTTTTAAAAAACAAAATAGTTAATGACCCCGAACAGGCAATTATACTAAGTGAGTTTATTCAATATTTAAAAGATCCAAGATCTGGAGTTTCTTCCTTTAATCAAATGGGGAAAGGTTGGAAAGAAATAAGTTTAACTATTAATAAAGGATTAAAAATTAAGAGAAATGATCCAAATGTGGAAGATGCAATTTCTAGTTGGCAGCAATATTCAAAATTTATATCGATAAGTCTGAGTGAATTTGTTGGACAACCTGTGTATGAATATATATCAAGATCAAGGACTAAAGACCCGAGTGTGAATTTTCAAGTTAATTTGCAAGATTTAACAAACGAACATTATTTGGATGCAGAATTTGAGATTCCCAATGCAGCTTCTAGGTTACACCTTACGGCCGATTTTAGTAGAAGAACTATTTCAATCGAAATGTCTCTTAGTTCTCCTAAAGATCGAAAATATCCTCAAGCATGTATAAATTGGTTAACAAGACAAATATCAGAACTTAAAGGTGAAAATATAGAAATCAGAGCTAATTGGTCCAGGGGTGTTTCTGAAATGAAAAAATTATCAGAAGCTTTAGAAGACCCTTTATCATTAGTGCCCAAAGGAATTAAAGATTTGCCAAAGACATTAGATGTTGTTGAAATCATTGATTTAGCAGGAAAATTTGGTAGTTCTAAATTATTCGTCGAAGAAACAACAAAGGCTGTTTTAAATTTTTATCAAAAGGTAGGTCAAAATCTAAGACAGTGGATTCCCAAACCACTTAAAGTGAAAGATAAAACTCCTTCTCAAAAAGATATTAAATCACAAAATATTAATCCTTTTTGGTTACCTCCATCAATTAAAGAAAATAATTAATATATAAAAATTGTATTAAGGATTAAGCTATCTTTTTATTATTATAAACAATTCAAATTCTAGTAAAGATTTATCTAATCGATTAATTAAATTAGCATTAAAGTAAGCTAATTCAAACAAATCCTGGTATTAATTAACTTATATTTTCAGTGATTCCACATGCAGGATATTTTTGACAACCCCAAAATTCTCCAAATCGACCTTTACGTTTAACCATTTCTAATTCATGTTTTGGACAAATTGGGATTCCTTCACCTGTAACTTCTTTTGTAGCTTTCCTTAGTTTTTTTGTTTCATTTTTCGTTTTTTCCCTTTCTTCTTTGCTCTTTGGTTCAATTCCAATTTTGTGACTACCTACTAAACAATGTGTCCATTCCCCGCCATAAAAATTTTTTTCAGTCCAATACCATGCTCCAGGTTTATTACAAAATTCACATCGTTGAATTTGATTCTCTCCAATACCACCAATATTTTTTTCCCACTTTAGAAACTTCATAATTTGTGATGCTGTCTCATCTCCATCAAATCTCCTCATAATTTCATGACTCCGTCTTTGAGATAAGATGTTCAAACTACCTTCCCATAAAACTCTACGGTCTATCAATGCTAATTTTCTATGCACCCAACCCTTAAATGGGAGAACTGTAATTCCCATATGTTCAAAATTTTTAATTTGTTCAGCTGACTGATGTTCCATTAGTGAAGAATGTTCTTTGGATAATCGTGTAAAAATGAAAATTCTAATGTTTTTATTTAAAAGATGATCGAATATCGGAATAAGTGTTTTTACACGTTCAGTTGTAATATAAGGACTATCAATAATTACTTCCTTTTTTGCATCTAATAAATCTTTTATAAAATATTTGTAAAAATCTTTTTCCGTGAATAATTGTGATGTTTTAATTTCATTAACAATTTCATCGATATTACTTATTTTAGTTAACCACTTTTCTTCTTCATCACTAACTTCATATCTTGGCAGATAATTATTTGTTGAAATATTAGGATAATTATGATCTTTACAATATTGCACAAATTTTCGTAACAATGATGATATGCTATGCTTTTTTTCTAAACTTTTAACATCTACAATTACTAAACACTTTTCTTTGGCACGTGAGAATGCAACGTTAAGCAATTTTTCATCATCACCACCTTCCTCTTGATCATCTGTTAATTGGGTCGGTTGAGATGTTGTTGTATCAAAGATAATTATTTGTTTTTCACCGCCTTGAAAGCGATGAACGGTATCAGCTTCAACTTTATAATTTAATTCCTCATCCTCTAAAATTCTCTTAATTAAATTAGTTTGAGCTCTAAAAGGTGAAATTATTCCTATATCTTCATAACCATTTTTGATAGCCTCTTTTGCTAAATTCACCGCCAATAAAGCTTGATAAAGATTATAATAAGAACCAGAATCAGTTTTAGTTGGGAATGTTCCAATTTCGCTTGTATCATATAACCCTAAATGTGAATTACCGAGAGGTTCGTTGGATAGAAGCTCCAAACCATTATTATTAGTATTTTCAGCTGATTCTAACTCAAATTGCTTACCATTTTTACTATATACAAGAGAGTTTACAACATTTGCAATTTCCGGATGCATACGATATTGAATCTTCAATTGTTCTAACCAATCAGGTTTAGTACCAGAACGAATACTTGCTACTAGCCCTGATAATTCAAATATATCTCTTCTTAGCCATTTGTTTACCACATTTTCTTTTGCTTTAATGTCTTCATCTGTTTCACCTTTACTTTTTGAAGCTCTATACTTCACAATTGGTGGAAGTTGATAAAAATCTCCAACAATTACAACTTTTTGTTTCGCTAAACCTGTTGCGTACCAGAGAGCAGGGAGTGGTGCCATTGATGCTTCATCAATTATAATACAATCATATTCACGGTTTAATATTATTTTCGATGTATAACATTTTGTAAGTGTTGTAGCTATAACCTTTGCTTCATTGAATATGGAGTTTGCTAATTCCTCAAGTTGTTTTGTTAATGAAATTCTTTGTTCTTCAAGATTTTTTGTCTCATTATTAATTTGATCAATATAATTTAAGCATCGATCTAGATCTTCTCCATTCACCTCATTCTCAAGGTTATTTTTTTCCTCTATATATCTATGCAGTTTTGATTTACCTTCATCAACAACCTGCCAATTCGCTTTAATTTTATCGTTTTCCTTCTCTTTATTAATCAAATAAGTGCTTTTTTCAGCTGAGAGCCTATCGAGATTTAAACCTGAAAAAAATTTCCCCAATCGACCCTTCGACTAAATAACCAAGGGGGTCGCGTCTTATCGGGCTGTTGCTCAAACCACAATTTGATCCTTAGTGTATTTATAATAGTTTTGATAAGTCAATAAAATCAATGAGTTGGGAAAGGTTAGGAATTACAATTCTTCTTTGAAAGTCAGAATAACCCATTCGGGCAACAGCCCCTTAACAATTGACAAATGGACTATGTGATTCTTGTTTGAGCACGTTTCAGATTTGTATTGTTGTATTATGTGCTAGTACGTTTCATAATCGTTCAATTGGAAGAAAACCAAGACTTCACATACCGGCGGTTTCTACCATGCAATTTTAAGGGACAATACAATAATACAAGTCTGGCCCCGTCACATCCCTTTTCTAGTATTAATTATTTAGCGAGTACATTATTCTCATGTGATTGTAGTAGAATTATTGAAATTTTTTTCGTGCACTTTCTACACTTTCACACAAACATTCGTATCTGCTCTTCCAAATAGTTTCTTTTTAAGAATATTGATAGTTGGTGAGAGAATTTCTATTGACAATAGTTATGTGTTATGAGGTATAATAAAATGCAAAAGTGTTTAAAGATAAAACTCGTGCCGGAGCTGAGCTATTCGGAAGCGAGAAGATTGGCGCTGTCCACATCGAGGGTCATGACGACGCTTTCCACTCATTGCACAGTTATCTAATGCGCAATCCAACGAAGAGCTGAAATCTGGCTATCGAAGGCTGGTTCAAATTCACGGTGCAGCCTAGCCGCGGCACCTTAAAAAACCTTTTGGAATGCAAAGGAACGATAAGAAAGAGATGACCAGGCTGACTCGACGTGAATTCTTGCGCAGAAGCGGACAGGCGGCACTGGGCCTTGGCATCGCCTCTCAGCTGGCCTGGCCGATTGGCTGTAGCGATGGGTCGTCGTTCGGACCGTCGGAGGCCGCATGGCGTGACCTGGCAGCCAGCCTGCAGGGAATGCTCCTACGTCCCGGAGACCCAGGCTATGCTCTGACTGGCCTGCCTACGAATCTAGCCTTCGTTGGCATTCGTCCTCAGGGTATTGTTCTCTCCGCGGGTCCGGCTGACGTAAAAACGTCGGTGGGCTTTGCACGTGAGCATGGTCTGCCGGCTGTAGCTCGCTCGGGCGGGCATAGCTACGCCGGATACTCAACAACGCCTGGCCTCTTGGTAGATCTCAGCCTCATGGACACGATCAAGATAGATCCCTCGGAAGGCATCGCCGACATTGGAGCAGGTGCCTTACTTGATGCGGTCGATAACGTAGTGGCCCCATTCGACATCACAGTTCCTGCGGCCCGTTGTGCTACCGTCGGCATCGCCGGATTGCTTCTCGGCGGAGGCTTTGGTTTCAGCGCGCGGAAGTTCGGCCTGACCAGTGACAACCTCGTTCGGACACAAATTGTCACTGCAGATGGCGAGCTACGTAACTGCAACGAGAGAGAAAACCCAGATTTGTACTGGGCGTGTCGCGGAGGCGGAGGTGGAAACTTTGGTATCAACGTCGCCTTCCAGGTATCCACGCATCCGGTGAGCACCGTTTCGGTGTATCGTCTGAAATGGGGGGTAAAAGACGACCTGGCGGCGGCATGGTCGGCGATGCAGGACGTCGCCTTTACGGCTCCCGACGACTTTTCACTGAGGTTAGGCATCACCATCAACGAAGAAGGACCCCTACCGGGCGCGAGCAATGAATTGATGACCGCGCTTGGCCAGTTCTTCGGCCCCGCGGTCGAATTGCGCGACTTGCTGGCACCCGTATTCGACGCAGCCCCGCCTAAGCGATCAACCATCGAGGAGCTTAGCTTCGCTGACGCCACCATCTTTTTAGAGCTACAAGACACACCCGACGCATTTCTGACCAAGTCCGCGTACATGTCGGGGCCCTTACCAGACCAGGGCATCGCCACGGTTCTGGACTTTATCCGACGCTTTCCACCTGACTCGCGCGACGGCAACTTCCATATCTTCACGTGGGGTGGCGAAATCAACCGTGTCCCGCCAGACGCGACAGCATTCGTCCACCGCTCGGCGGCGTTTTTGGTGGAGTCGGACTCCTCGTGGCACACGGATGATCCGCAGTCCGTAGTCGATGCGAGCAAAGACTGGATCGAAGAATTTTTCGACTCCATGCAGCCTTTCTTCACCGGCTCTGCCTACCAGAACTTTATGGACCCCACGCTAGTAGAGTGGCAGTCGGCGTACTACGGAGCGAACTTTCCACGACTTGTGGACGTTAAACGCACTTACGACCCCGATAACTTCTTTAACCTTGCACAGAGCATCCCCACGCAAATCTGAGGAAATACAAAAGCCTGAACCCAATGACACGGTGGCTACGTGAAATTATCCAAAAGATTTGTTGAATCAATCGCACGGATAAAATATAGTTAGGAAGATTAATATTACACTTAAATTAAGGGCGGGATAGGATAAATTGAAAAAAATACGATTTTTAAACAAAAGGGGGTCGCGTCTTAACAATTGACATATGGACTATGTGATTCTTGTTTGAGCACGTTTCAGATTTGTATTGTTGTATTATTTAAGATTTTATCTTTATTATATAAATCATATTGTTACTTCTAACACCCATTTGATCGATTAAACTTAAACATCCCTATATTTGAATTTTTCCCGATTTTGTTCACAAGAACAATATTTACAATATTAATGTACAATCTATAAAAATGAGCGAAATGTGTTGACTATGGTATAACTAGAGTTATACTCTCTAATATGAAAACAGCTATTTCAATTCCAAACAGTTTGTTCACGGAAGCCGAAAAGCTCGCTAAAAGATTAGGGATGAACCGAAGCCAGCTTTATTCTAGAGCTGTAGAGAATTTTGTAGAAAATAATAGGAGTAGGAATATAACGAAACTATTAAATGACGTTTATAAAAAAGAAGAATCTAAAGTTGATAAAGTTCTTTATAAAATGCAAATAGAGTCTATGGATAATGATGAATGGTGATTAGAAAGGATGAAGTCTGGTGGGCATCACTCGAGGATCCGCTAGGTTCTGGTCCCGGTTTCAGAAGACCGGTGGTTGTAATTCAGTCAAATCAATTTAACGAAAGCAATATCAAAACAGTAATTGTAGCTATAATTACTTCCAACATTAACCTCGCAAAAGCCCCAGGAAATATAAAGTTAGGAAAATCAAAGAGTGTAGGGCTGTCTAAGAAATCGGTTATAAACATATCGCAGCTTTATACAATTGATAAAAGATATCTTACGAAAAGAGTTGGCAAACTTGACTCAAAACAAATCCATGAATTAAATGAGGGATTAAAATTAGTTTTAGCAATATGATTACAATAGGGGGGGTTAAAAAATAGGGGTCAGGTCTCAACAATATTTGACAATAGTTAGTGGATTAAAAGATGCGGATTAAGGGGTATGGGGATTAGAGTATTTGAGACAAATTGAGATTCCTGGAGACTGGAGATTCCTATCGGTTTACTGCAGAGCGTAAAATAACAGGTTCATTATTTCAGGAAAAATATAACTCAATCTGAGAATAGGAAATTAAGAAGAATGATAGGGAGATTGAGAGATCATTGTGATCGTTTTTGTTTTGTGAAGACGCTACCCCTATTGGCTTAAACACAACAAAATTATATGTATAGGCCTGACACATCTTTTATACTTTTGTTCTCTTAAATTTCACCTTATTGATTCACGACACATTGATTAATCATATCTTTTGCTACTTTTCTTAGATTAAGTGCAAACTCATCCCCCTTGTTGATTGCGGTTTCTAGAATGGAAAGGATGTCGTAATATACGTTCCAACCTTCACGTTCCTTTTCGTAAATCTGTTGAAGCAGGCTGTTGGGTCCCCTGATAAAATCTAGAGTTTTGCTGATTCGAGAGGCACCTACTTTGATGAATTCTATACCTTGTTCCTTCTTGTTTTCCCCAAAAAAAGAGGCAGTCTTTAAACAAAAGCGTAAATACACAACAGTTATGGGAATCCTAGATAAGAAGCATCCCGTAAATGGATCGACCTCATCCTTGCATTTTAAAAAATCGTTACTCAATACTTGGGCATAAGCCGAAAAATTTAGAATTCGGATATAATCCCCGATCAGTTTACCTACATAGGACGACTTAACAGCTTCCTGGACGAAAGCTTCTTTGTCGTGCCGCATGAAAAAACCTGCTTTGTGAACATAGCCAAGTCTCTCTGGTAAGTTGAATAAAACGGAGAAAACATAAGCCTGATCCTCAGCACGGCCAATGAACGAAGGAGTGAAGGGACGATGACTACGGAGGCTATCCACCAGGATTCCACTGATACCGCCTGTGACGTGTATGCTTTGAATACATGCCCGCCGGCCATCCAATTTAACCGATTGGTAGCGAGTCATCATTTCTGCTTCGGTAGAAAGTGCTTGGGGCAATACACTAAAGAAAACATATTCATCTGCATTTAGTTCTCTTTCAGGAATAACAACATCTGGATTAAAAAGCCCGTTGCCAATATCTCGTTTATTTACAAGTGCCCCGGCAATCATACCCAGTTCAATCGATTGACCCTTCCAATCAGTGCCATGAGCTCCCCAAAGAGAGGTTGATAAATGTTCAAAAGCAGAAGCATGGGTTTGCTCAACCAACTCTTTTTGAGGAAATACTTGATCCATATCAATTTTGAAGGTGCCTTTCACCTCGGGATCAATGAGTACTTTCCAAAATACCGCGATTGCTCTCAGAAAGCTGTAGTGTCTCCCGTATTCGCCGTCTACACCAAACATGCTCAATAAGTCCTCTGCGTTTTTGGCCGGAAGATAATGTTTCAGAGCAGGTACAATGACTTTTTTGATCAATTGTTTGGTATCGGTCTCTGTAAAAGCAAACACTTCAAGATTTTTTAGCCCTTCGGATTCTGACAAAATCTCTTGCAGATAGGTTTTGGCAATCTGCTGTAAGCCTTCATGAGTAACCGAAACTGAAAGGATGCAAGTGACCCTCTCATGACTTATGTTACCCCGATCTTTTTCAAATTCTACAGCTTTATCTAAACCACGAAGCCCATAGAGAATCTCATTGTTCTCTCGTTTTATACCAATTGGAATGGGGTGATCATACCAGTATAACTGGGGCTCTTGCATCGTTTGCCGGATGCTCGTTTTCAGAGCGGCACTACACTCCAGTTCTGAAATTGGCATTGAGGGGAAAGGAATCGTCAAAAGAACGTTAGAAGAAAAAATGATTTGGTGCCCCGGATCATTAATTGGAGAGGAATTAAGTTCTGTAATCATGACTGTACGTTTTTCTCGTAAACTCTCAACTCGATTGTTCCAATTCGTAATAATTCCTTTCCCTTCTGGAAAGAACACAGACCATAGGTTTTCTCGAATTTCGTTTTGCTGACATATATTTTTTTTAGACAGCCCTTCGCACAGGTTTTTCAAACGACGAGTAAACTCAGCATCTTTGCGGCAAATCGTTTTGATTTCTTGATGTATGAGGTCGATTCCATTCAAATAGAAATTCGCCACCTCTGCCCATTCAGGGAATTTGGTAAACTGTTTCAGAACGTTTTGAGCTTCCTTAAATCTCAGGTGTTTTCTACCAGCAAGCATAATTATAAAAGCTGAGTTCAACTTCTTGGATATTGCTGTATCGTTCTCTTCTGTTGTTGCAAATTGTTGATCAAAGTTTAAACGGACAACTGACTCTTTATCTAAATGGATTAATTGATTAACGATAAACTGAAGATGTTCGATCATAGAAAACTCTATAGAGCAGTATTTACAAAACACTCCGCTCGTGAATCGATTTCTTCTGATACCTGAATGGCCAACTCTCGTGTAGGAACCAGAATGAGTGCCTGAACTGTTTTAGAATCTGTGTTAACCATGTCTATCAGAGGTAATCCAAATGTAGCTGTTTTGCCTGTACTTGTTTGGGCCTGAGCGATGATATTAGTATCATCTCTTAGTAATACGGGGATAGTCATAGCCTGAATTGTAGTTGCCTCTTCAAAACCCTTTTTATTAATGGCGTCCAGTACTTTCGTTGAAAGTCCAAGGTCATTAAACGGCTTTTTGGTTACCATATATCTCTTTTCTTCTAATTATTATCTATTTACTCAATCGAACTTAACAAATATACAATACTACCTCGACCTGCAAAAAAGATACCAAAACATCTCTAAGCATATTAAACATATGTATTCAAGCCAGATAGAAATAGCCAAATCAGTTTTGCTTTTTTACAAATATCGCATTATCGTAACAGTTACCGTTTCTATTCATGCTTTGTATAAATCCATTGTCAGATAACAACTGTAAAACATCATAACTAGCATATTGTGATCCTCTGTCAGAGTGAAAATGTTACCGGAGAGATAGAAGGATTGCAGGTTTTTTCCACATAACATATATTATTATGTCGATTCATACTTTCTAACCATTTTACTAGAAACACTTTGATCAAATCAAGCATCGGTACAAGTTGTGGACATATCAGACAAATAAGAAGGAGGAAATAAATTGAATATATAAACGGGGTCGCGTCTTCACAATTGACAAATAGGTGTAGTGATTCTTATTTGAGCGCGTTTCAGGCTTGTATTTTGTATTATGTGATTACAAAATGTGGATACAACCCTTTAATTAATTACTTTTAATAACTAAAATAGTAATCACAAAATGGGTATGTATAAGAAGTATATCTTTCCATTCCTACTTGAACTTGGAATGTCAAGGTTTGTTCTAGAGAGACACCGCAGGGATGTACTCACTGAAGTAGATGGAGAAATTCTGGAAATAGGGTTTGGAACAGGAATTAACCTTTCATTTTACCCGGAGCATGTTCGCAGAATAACCATTGTGGAATCAAATATTGGTATGAATTCTAAAGCCAATAAAAGAATCAAGTCTTCACCGATTGAGGTTGATATCCATACTCTAAGTGCAGATTCCCTCCCATTTGCGGATGGAACATTCGAAAGTGTAGTCAGCACATATACATTATGTAGCATATCCAATATTGATAAAGCACTCTCTGAAATTAAAAGAGTTTTAAGGCCAGGCGGTCGATTTTTTTTCCTTGAACATGGCCTGTCACCAGATCCAAATGTCCAAAAATGGCAAAATCGATTTAACTCCATAAACAAGGCACTCGCAGATGGTTGCAATTTGAACAGAAATATAAGAGAACTCATTGAATGTCACAATTTACAGATTTCTAAATTGGAGAATTTCTATTTGGAAAAAACCCCCAAGATAGGCGGATACACATATAAGGGGACCGCACTGAAAAATAGAGGGTAATTATATTATATATAAACCATCGTATTCTGGTTCCCCCGTCTTGGAATACTCACGAAACTTTTTAAAAACCATCTAACTTAACTCAAAAATTAGTTATAATTTATTATGAAGGTTTTAATAAAATTAGATCCCAAATTTTAATATTAATTCAGAATTAAATTTTTAATTATTGAATCCTATTATAAAATTAATTTAATAGAAAGGAATTTAAAATATGAGAAAAGTGTCATTACTGATAGGCATTATCTGGTTTTTTGCGGCATTACTAACAGCATCCCTTGCCGCCGATAAACAATCTCCAGATGCACGCATGTTACGCTTCCCGGATGTGAGTGCTGAAAATATTGTTTTTGTGTATGCCGGCGATTTGTGGATTGCATCTAAGGAAGGAGGAATAGCTAGAAAACTGAGCTCGGCGAGGGGACACGAGATTTTCCCAAAATTTTCACCCGATGGTAAAGCTATAGCATTCAGCGGAAACTACGATGGCAACATCGATGTTTATATTATTCCTACTAAAGGCGGAGTACCAAATCGATTAACGCACCATCCAGACGATGACTTAGTGGTAGAATGGTATCCAGATGGTAATAATATTGTCTTTCGTTCACAAATGATGAATCCTAGTCGTCGTTTCAATCGGTTTTTTAAGCAGCCGATTGAAGGAGGGATTCCTGAGACCTTGCCTATGCCATACGGTGAGTTAGCAAGCTTTAGCACCGACGGCAATAGAATGGTCTTTCAATTTATTTCGGCGGAAAATCAAACGTGGAAAAGATACCGAGGAGGTATGGCCAGTGATATCTGGCTATACGATTTCACAAACAATACATCTGAGAAATTGACGGATTTCGATGGCATAGACGGGATACCAATGTGGCATGAAAACACAATTTACTTCCTTTCAGATCGAGGATCGAGAAAAAAACTAAATATATGGGCGCATGATATAGAAACCAAACAATTCAGACAAGTCACCAATTTCAACGAGTACGACGTCAAATGGCCGAGTCTAGGCCCGGACTCAATTGTATTTGAAAACGGTGGCAAGTTATATTTACTAGACCTTAAAAACGAAACCGCCAGCCCCATAGAAATTGAAGTCCCTTCAGACCTACCCGATGTTCGTCCAAAACTAACAGATGTCTCTAAGTTAATCGAGGATTTTGATCTTTCTACAAGCGGCATACGAGCAATCCTTGAAGCAAGGGGAGAGATCTTTACATTACCTGCCAAACAAGGAAGCATAAGAAACTTAACCAATAGCTCCGGCGTTGCAGAAAGATTTCCTGCCTGGTCGCCCGATGGGAAAAATGTAGCTTACTTCTCAGATCGAACAGGGGAATACGAATTATACATTCGACCAAGCGATGGAAGCGGTGAAGAAAATAGAATAACGAACATTGGAAAAGGATTTCTACTGAAACCTGTTTGGTCCCCGGATAGTAAATTTCTGGCATTCAGCGACCAAATAGGAAACCTTTTCGTTGTTAACACCGAGAACAAAAAACTCAAATTTGTGGACAAAGACGAATGGTTTTTGATTGACGTCTACTCATGGTCACCCGATAGCAAACGGCTAGCTTATTCTAGAAGGATGCCAAACGGTCAAAGTGCAATAATGATTTATGATCTTGTAAAACACAAAACAGACAAGGTAACCAGTGATTATTACCATGACATGGCGCCCGTATTTGATCCAAGTGGTAAGTACCTATTCTTCTATTCCAACAGAAAATTTAAACCAGTTTATGGAGACATGGATGAAACATGGATTTATCCCAACTCAACAGAAATATACGCGGTCACTCTGCGAAGTAATATAAAATCACCAATAGCGCCATACAGCGACGAAGAAGATACTAAAAAACATAATGAGAACGATAAGAAAGAAGAAAACTCTGGAAAAAGTGAAATCGACATTGAAGGTCTCGAAAAACGGGTGGTAAAGATACCTGTCGACGCAGGTAATTTTGGTCGACTAACAGCCGTAGAAGACAAAGTTGTGTACATTCGTTACCCGGCAGCCGGGGCATCCAAACCGGACAAACCCTCTGGAAAATTGCAATACTACGATATTAAAGAAGGAAAAGAGAAGACCATAATTCCTAAGATAGACAACTACAATATATCTTCGGATCGCAAAAAGATAATCTATAAAAGTGATTCCACGTATGGAATTATCGACCTTGCAGAAGGGAAGAAAGTCGGTGACGGCGAGCTGCCAACCGATAAGATGAAGGCATGGATCGATCCACGAGAGGAGTGGAATCAGGTCTTTAACGAGGCGTGGCGAATCGAGAGAGACTTCTTCTATGATCCGAACATGCATGGCGTAGATTGGCAAGCCATGAAAACCCGCTATGAATCTCTATTACCTTATGTAGTAGATAGACAGGACTTGAATTATGTAATAGGCGAAATGATTTCAGAGCTCAACAGCTCGCATGCATACGTAGGCGGCGGTGACACTGAAGGTCCCGAAGAGATCTCAGTAGGCCTCTTGGGTTGCGATTTCGAATATGATAAGGAGAACAATGCATATCGTATAAGTAAGATTTACACTGGAGCTGTTTGGGATGCTGAGGTTCGATCACCACTCGCAGAACCAGGAGTTAACGTTATTGACGGAGAATACTTGATTGCCGTAAACGGAAAACCCCTCAATAAATTTAAGGATCCATGGGAGGCATTTCAGGGGCTTGCCGATGAAGCAGTTACTCTTACAATAAATACTATCCCTACTCCGAAGGACTCAAGAGATATTCTGATAAAACCGATTTCCAGAGATAAGGATTACCTTTTACGATATCTTTCATGGGTCGAAGAAAACCGTCGTAAGGTTGAAGACTCAACTAAGGGCCGCGTCGGTTATATCTACGTCCCCAGTACCGGCACGGAAGGTCAAAACGAATTGGTACGGCAATTTATTCCACAAAGAATCAAGGAAGGTTTGATAATAGACGAGAGATTCAACGGTGGTGGACAAGTTCCAGATCGCTTCATTGAGTTACTGAATCGCCCAATTTTCAACTACTGGGCAAGGCGCGATCAGACAGATTTACAAACACCATTTCTATCTCACAGTGGTCCTAAAGTGATGATAATAAACGGATGGTCTGGCTCAGGAGGCGATGCATTTCCATATTATTTTCGGAAGGCGGGGCTTGGTCCGCTTGTCGGAACAAGAACATTGGGCGGTTTAATAGGAATTGGTGGAAATCCTAAGTTAATCGATGGCGGTTTCGTTACAGCGCCAAGCTATGCTTTCTGGAATTCAGATGGTAATTGGGAAGTAGAAGGTTACGGCGTTGATCCGGATTATGAGGTAGTAAATGCCCCGCATGAACTTGCCGATGGACATGATAGACAACTAGACAAGGCAATAGAAGTTATACTAGAACAGCTTGAGACAAGGCCTACAAAAAGGCCAGAAAGACCTTCCTACCCCGATAGATCGGAAATGGTGAATTAATCAATCCCATTTTACACATAAACCTCTTATGTTCTTTATAACTCAAAAATTCATAGCTCCTGTCAATGTAAATTCTATCTCTAATTATTTTTCCTCTAGATATTTTTGATTTTCACTGCTGTAAACCCTTAAGTACCTATAAATTCAGCTAAAAAGCGAGTATATTCGAATTATTGCTTTCTTCTTAAAGCAACTTTGGGATCTTCATTCCTAGGAAGTTATATATCTTCAATGCCTTTGCCAGAGTAGTACGGCAACCTCTCACCTTTCATTGCTTCCGCATAGCCTATACCGTGTGTAGATGAAGTAACTCTCACCACGACAGCTTTAAATCCACATATTTGTGAAGACCATTAATAGTCTTTTCGTAGTGAAAATACTATTATTCCTCGTTACTCACAACCTTGAGAATACATTTGAGTTTTATATAATCTTATTTTATTAATCCGCTTTTTTTCTAAAATAGAAAAAAAAGTTTCTCGTTTATCAAGCAATCTGATATGAATACGGAAATAAATCCTGAATCAAGTGAAAACAAATATGATGACAATAATGACGCAAACAAATACAAAGCGCTAAACCCTCCAACTACTCTAATTGGGAAAACAATAACAGCATTCATCGAATTTGTAGAAAAAATTCTCATCAAATTCTCTATACATGGAAACCCGCCAATTTATGATAACTCAACTTTCCCCTGGGCGGCTGACGTCGAGCAAGAGTGGCAGAAAATCCGAAGAGAGCTCGATCAAATCATGCAGAGAAGAGAGGAGCTGCCTAGCTTTCATGAAATAATGAGTGACGTAAAAACAATTACACAAGACGATCAATGGAAGACCTTTTTTCTTTCAGGCTATGGACTGGAAAGTAAGGAGAACTGTCGAAGATGCCCTGAAACAGCGAGAATACTGAAAAGAATTCCTGGTATGAAAACAGCTTTTTTTTCGATACTTTCTCCAAAAAAGCATATACCCCCTCATCGTGGCCCCTACAACGGGGTTCTCCGATACCACTTAGGCCTAAAAGTCCCGGACCCCAAGGACAAATGCCGAATCCGCATTAAAAAAGAAATCACTCACTGGTCTGAGGGAGAAAGTCTGATATTTGACGATTCTTTCAATCACGAGGTATGGAATGACACAAACGGACATCGAGCAGTCTTATTCGTAGACTTTGAGAGGCCTGTGAAGTTTCCCTTTAACCTTTTGAATAAACTCATACTAAGCGCTGCAGTATTTAGCCCCTTCATCAAGGAAGCGCAAGAAAACCAAAAGCGTTGGGAAAAAAGATTTTATAAGCAGTAAAACAAAATTTTAATACGCTTTTCAGATTAAAATTTCTCATAAAATCTTTTTAAATAGATTTCCAGGTCTAATCAGTAGGCGCGCCAACTTGGCGCGATATATCTTTATTAACAAAAGGATCTTCAATACATCCAACAAAATCCCTATAAGGTGGCTGTAATTAACATATCAGGCCATTACAGTCAATCATTAATCATTCACATACGAAACAAATGTCCATGATGGCTCGTCACTCCCGCAAGCTTGAAGTGTGATTCCAAATTGTCATTTCTGTAGATGTTAGATATTTCGGGCGCAGTCTTTTCGATTTTAAATGGGCATTCAAAAAATTGCCAAAATCAATTCTGGAAGCGTTAAAAAAAAGATTTAGGGTTGGGGTAGAATTAAAGATTTTTAGCTGTAGGAATTGATTTAATAAATCCTAATTTTTTGCCAGCCCTATCCTGAGCTTTGTCGAAGGGTTGTTTCTTTGTATCAAGACAAAGAAGGGTAAATAAAGGGAGGAGCACCATCATGGTGCGAAATATATTCGCAGCTAGAAGCTGCTCCTACATCACAAAAAGTTCGCGATGACACTTGTGGGACCCGCCATTGCAATAACAGTGGAAACGCTGTAACAAGCTAAAGGGAATTATCAAGTTAAAATGTTGGTTAAATAATTACTAATCCGTTTAATATCAATAAATCTCCTTATTTTATTTGTTAGTCTAATATAACAATGATTAATTCATTAAGACATCACTGGCCTGAATATTTGATAGAAGCCGCCGGGCTTGCAGTCTTTATGATTTCACTGTGTGTCATTACTATAATTTGTGAATATCCAAATTCACCAATAAGAGCGGAATTTACGGACTCTTTACTTCGGCGTCTAATTAAAGGTATAGGTGTAGGTCTCACTGCCGTCGCTATAGTTTACTCCCCCTGGGGCAAACAGTCAGGGGCTCATCTCAACCCAGCAATTACCTTGACCTTCTTTAGATTGGGGAAAATTTATCCATGGGATGCGTTTTTCTACATTGTTTTTCAATTCGCCGGAGGAGTAGCCGGAGTTCTCCTCATGACACAGGTTCTCAGACATTCTATATCGCATCCTACGGTCAATTATGCCGCTACGGTCCCAGGTATGGATGGACCCATAGTTGCCTTTGCGGCCGAAATAATAATCTCATTCATACTCATGTTAGTAGTATTAATTGCAACTAACACGAGAAAAATCGCACATCTTACGGGATTATTTGCAGGTGTACTCATTGCAACATATATCACTTTTGAATCGCCTATCTCGGGAATGAGCATCAATCCAGCCCGTTCTTTCGGGCCGGCACTTTCTGCTCAGCTTTGGACGGCTTTGTGGGTCTATTTCACAGCACCTACTATAGGAATGCTCTTAGCAGCAGAGTTGTATATTCGAATCAGAGGTGCCCACAGGGTAATCTGTGCTAAACTGCACCATATAAACGACAAGCGCTGCATCTTCAAAGGGTGTGGCTATTTGCACGCACCCAAGTAAATTTACACAAAACCACATAAAGTAATTTCCCCTTACCTGAGGTAAAAAAAATGGATGCAGCCAGCTTTACGGAAATAGTTATAAGAAGACAAAATAACGTGTCCAAATATTTAAAGACGAGTCAGTGTCGATCAATCATTTCTTCCAGAAATAACACCGGAAAGTAAGCCGTAGGCTATTGCAGTGAACAAAAGAGCAAGAAAGGGGTGTAATTTAAATTTAGCAGTCGATACAATAATGAAAAGAACAGTGACTAATAGAATTAGGGCTAAGATCATAATCACGATTTTTATATCATAAAACCACCTAACAAGCTAGTTAAGCCCTTCATGCATAGATCCTTTCATGCTCCTGGTATCTCACAACAAAAAACCTTTTTCAGAAGAAGAAGCAGGGAGTAGATCTCATGAACGCTTCAGAATATAATTTAAATCCTTTTGAGAAATTCAAACGTCTAAAGACGCTATAAAGGAGACACAATTGGTTAGTAGTAGGGCTCTTTTATAACTGAATGAGTGATTGTGTTAAAATACGTTATAGCAATTAATGGATAGGAGGATTAATTTATGAGTAAGAGTTCAATAATCATCATAATAGTTTTGATAATCGTTGTTGTTTTATGGTATTTATTCCGGCCTGAACGAATCTTCATAAGTAAAAGAGTTGATGAGGGGTTCCCAGAAACAACATCAGTTGAAACTGTACAATCCGAAAGCTCCCCAAGACTCATTTTTAAAGGAAATTTCCATGGCGTAGCGCATGAGACAAAGGGTAATGCCTCAATCTATGAGCTACCCGATGGTAAGAGAGTACTTCGTTTCACAGACTTTGAAACATCCAATGGACCAGACGTACGTGTATACCTCATTGCGGCAGAAGACGCTGATGACAGCGACACAGTAAAAAATGCCGGCTTCATTTCACTTGGATCAATCAAGGGCAACATTGGAGATCAAAACTACGAACTGCCCAACGATCTGGACTTATCAAAGTACAGGGCAGTAACTATCTGGTGTCACCGCTTCGGGGTAAACTTTGGGACTGCGCCACTAATGACAGTTAAAAACTAAAAGTTATATTAAAATCTGTCGAAACGAAACATTAGGGGTGTTAAGAACCTACAGATAACTTTTTACCCGATGTTATTTTGAGCCTTTGTACCTTACGTTATAGTAAAAATTTTATTAATCGAGACAAATGATAATTATAGCTTCCCTTACTACAACTGTTGCTTTTATCAAATATTTGATATATTTTTCTATTTTTTTTCGATTCTCATCATTTGGATATACGAGGGAAGTAAAATTGAAAACCAAGCCCGGTGCGGGTTTTAAACAAATTACTAAAACTAAAGAAAAGCTCGCAGAAAAAAACGAACAAATCCTCATAAAAGGGATAAAGGCGGGGGATCAAAAGTCCTTTGAAGTATTTTTTGACAGATATTTTAGTAAGGTATATAGCCTTGCTTTTAAATTTTTAGGAAACGCTGCAGATGCTGAAGACATAGTCCAGGAAGTCTTCCTTTTGGTTTATAAAAAGGCAAATACATTTAAAGGTAGATCACAATTTTCTACTTGGCTTTATCGTATAACCGTGAACACAGCTTTAGCTAGGCTGAGACAACGAAAAAAAGAAGACAAGGTATTCGTCGAGGAATACATGCCCAAGTTCAATAATGACGGTTATCATTTTGTTAGACCAGTAGTGGACTGGTCTCAAGATGTCGATAAAATCGTTACAAATAAGCAGCTCCTCAATATAGTTAAGAATACAATAGATCAACTTCAGCCTTTGGACAAAGCTGTTGTAATATTGAGTGATTTTGAAGAAAGAACTAATCGAGAGATCGCGACAGCCCTTGGTCTGAGCGTTCAGGCTGTAAAAGCCAGGCTTCATAGGGCCAGGCTTTTTTTGAGAGGTAAGTTGGCCGTACATCTCGGCCACTCGCCTACATAAGGAGGTAGTTTGGTTTGGTTAAGAAGATGACATCAAAGAGATCAAGGTCTAAAAAAGTTGAGACATGCAAACAAGCTACCTCACTAATCATGGACTATTTGACAGGTGAAATGAATTCCATGACGAAAAGAGCTTTTGAGGAGCATCTGAGTTTCTGCCCAGATTGCATTGCATTTTTAAGAACCTACAAGAAAACGATCCAGGCGGTACAATCCTTCTTTGATACTATACCACTTAAGAAGAAGGGATTTCAACAAACATTAAAAAGGAAATTGAAGAAAAAAATAAACTAGTTTCTATACCGACACTATTTAAAATTCAATTTCTGCTTTAAAATAGGTACTATTCCCTTCTTTCTTCAAATCTCCCCCTTGTCCGATAATTAACTCAAAAACCACTTGGGAAACTTAATTACTCTAGACTAAACTATTTTTTCGTTCCCCACTTTCCATCGGGTAATTGAATCTGCCATCCACTCTTAGCCTCGCTTCTTCTTACCGCTGCAAACTGTTTTGCAGCCTCTGGGGCTACACGGTTAATATTTTCGCCTGTTGGTTCTAAACCATTTATCCCAACAATGGCTTTCGCCATACCATCTACGATTATCTTTCTGTCATTATTTTCAGCATTGAATTCTTTCGTTTCCTGTGGTGAAAGGCTACCAAGCTTTACAAGTAAACCCCTATCACCCTCTCCGACTTTACGTTCTGAGAGCAATTTGTTAATCTCACCTAAACGTTTTCCTCTGCTCTGAAAAGCCTGTACAACCTCCGGCATTTTCTTAATCTCATTCGTTATCTCCCTAGCAATGTTGTCTTGAGCCCACGCAAAGTTTGATAAATCAAGTGAAATTCCTCTCCAAAGTGTTATGAACCTCCTATATTTGAGTAAAGGCTCTTTGGGATAGGTTTTCAGACTTTGTGGTTCCACTACGGACTCAGTTGTCCCAGGAACTTCATCCGTTCCAGTCCCCTCCTCATCTTCAGGTTGGAGAAGCTCTTGTTCCAAGCTAATGTAAGCTTCCCGCACTTCTTCTGCGGGGAAATAAACGTTAACAGTAATAGTTGCGCAGGATGAGATACATATAAAAAATGTTAAAATCGTTAATAGAAAAAGATTCTTAGTTGTCATCACCTTATTTTCACCTCAATTTTAATTATTTCCAAAGTCTATCTGAAGACTACCCTCACTTGCTCTTTTGGAAACTCCTCTTATAACAGAAAGCAAATGCGCTATTGAGATTGTATTCCTTCTCTGATCAACTTTAATAGACAAATTCTTATAACCTAAAAATCTATTTGAAATTTCAAACTCAGTAAAAGAGATAACACCGTCCTTAATATAACCTGAAATTTTTCCTTTATCATAATTTCTTGTTGATCCAAGAAAAAACCTACTCTTAGCCCCTAATTTTTCCAAAAATGCCTTCCCGATCCTTCTCGGTTCTTTTTTCGATTTAAAAGACCAGAACTTAAAGAGTCCATCTATCGTATCTAATTCCTTGCTTTTGCCGTTAACCCATACTAGTCCGTTAATTCTGCCAGTAATATAATCCTGTATCGAAGGAACGCTATTTGATATTTCCTTAAGACTTATATCTTTAAAAAGAGATGAAAAATTGAATTGACCCGCACTTTCGCCGAATTCATATATGCCGGTAACAAAAAAACTTCCACCATATAGCTTAGTTCCACATCTTTTAAGATTGAGCTCTTCGTCGCTCACTACAAAATCGCACTCTATATCATTAAGTCTTAAAAATCCATAACTTATTTCATCTATATTTATAAAATTCACACCATTTTCTAAGTCGTCACTTTCCAGAGCTGCGTGAAAGCGCTTAAATAATTTCTTATCCAGTTTTAAATGCTCTCCCATTAAGGAAGCCAAGGGATTTTCTGATTTGATGTTTTGTTTTAATTTAATAATTCCATTTAATCCTGTTACCGAAATAGGAGTATCTGAAAGAAGACCAGAAAAAGAACTATTAACAAATGATACCGCTCCTCTCCATGAAGAATCATCTGTAATGAAATTATCGACTTCTAAATCCAAACGTATTTCCCCATCAAAATTTATCATTCTAAGAGTTTCTGGTAGTAATGGCGATAGAATTCTTTTAGTCACGGCCAATGATACATTGTGAAAATTAATCAAAAGCCTCCTATTCTTTTTTAAATAATTTTCTAATTGACCTGTAAATTTAATTTCATCTCCTTTTTCATTATTTATAAACCCATCTTTGATCACCAAAGTTTCATCATTTGCTTGTACTTCCACTTTACCATTTAATTTGGAAACTTTTCCTTCCTTTTCTATCTTAATCTTATCAATTTTTATTTCACCAGTTCCTTTAGGCACAGAACCACCTTCAAGATTGCCTTTAAAATCAAACCCCATTTTGCCCAACTGAATGGTAACATTATCCGAGGGGAAGCTTGCTTCAGTCATTATAAAGGATGAAGAAATAATAGGAGGAGATTTACCGGTATTTATCGATAAATGACCAGTTAATTCTCCGCCGAAAACTCTGCATTTTAATTTATTAAATCTGATTCCATCAGACGATGAATTTATGCGAAGTGAGATATCGTTAATAGATTGGGATTTGGTGTTTACCTCATCAACAAACAACTTTCCATCCCAACTTGAATGTTTATTAGAACCATTATAGTGGATAAAATCACCCCTTATACCCTTAAGTTCAACTCCATTATGATTGGCTTTGAAGTTTCCCCCTGAAAACCCAACCTTGTTAGAAAATCTGTCTCCTTCCCCACCATTTATTATTTCAAGAGTTTTTATGTTTAATTCCCCAACTTGTTCCAATGTCATTTCAATGTCTGAGAGTTTAATCGAGTCGTCGAGAATTCTATATCTGCTAAAAATCGAAGGAACTTTTACTGTATTGTAATTTCCATCTGTTATTTTTAAGCTACCCCGAAACACCGACTGGCCACTAATATCTGGATACATTTCTAATTCAAATTTTTCAAGTTCTATCTTTCCATTTGTATCATGAATATTTGATCCTGTGCCAATTAATTTTAATTGCCATTTACTATCCCCGACTGTTTCAATCACCAGGTCGCTTATCTCCCCCCTTTCTACTACAAAACCCTTAAATGAAAGGTTCTTATAAACCAATCCCTTATTTTCAAATATGATTTCACTCTTGTGTGATTTCCTTTTATCGTCGTCATCCAAGTCTTTAGCCACTGACGAAAATTGGATCTTAAAAGGATTTGTAGTGTTTACGTTAGATATAATGAGACTATCTTTATGACCAAATTTTAATCTTAAGTCCACTAAAGAAAATAGAAGAGAACCTCGTTTCAATGCATTATCGGTGATAAACTCCAAGTTTCCATTTATGTTTTCTATTTCTCCAGACCGAGTTAGTAACTTATTTGAACCAAAATCCCCTTCAACTGAGAAACCTCCAAATCTATTCCCTGAAAAAAAACTTTTAAAGTTCAAGTCACTTTTTAGTTCGACAATTTGGAAGCTATTATCTTCAGATTTCACATTCACTCCGCTTAGATTTAATGTTCCGTCTAAAGATATATTGTTACTCTTCCATGATCCGTTAAGCTCGATATCATTTGCTTCAATATTTCCTGACCACTGATAATTCGATATGCCAGGAAACAAAGTAGTTATTCTCCTAAGATCTGTAACCCTGGCACTGCCCCTAATATTTAAAACTCCATCGGTTGCTAACTTCTCAATACTTCCACCAAAAGATGAACTCAGTAGTTTTCCTATGTTTAGATTCAGTGAATCAATTGACAAGCTGCCTGATAGTTTGTCATACAATAGACGATAATCGAGTTTGGCAAATATTTCTGAAGAGCTGCTTGCATCTTTTTTGTGAGAAATTACATCAACAACTCCCCGTAAATCAATCTCCTTACCAAATTCGAATTTTATTTCTGAATCTACTGATAGCTTTTTAGGAACATGAAATGCCTTTGGCGAATCATCTATTTTTAACTCATCTAAATTGATGAATAACTCACCACTTGTAACATCTGAAGATGATTTTATGATCCCATGGAAATCTGCATCGTTATTGTAAAGAGCTATTGAACCACCAAGATTTAAAACCAACCGATCGTGGAGATACGAATCATCTATTTTTAACAGTAATTT
Organism: Desulfobacterota bacterium AH_259_B03_O07; assembly: GCA_027717645.1. Taxonomy (GTDB): domain Bacteria; phylum Desulfobacterota_D; class UBA1144; order Nemesobacterales; family CSP1-2; genus JALLOG01. Next base: position 5,441 of record JALLOG010000007.1, on the reverse strand, counting down.
GTCTATATTTATCGATTTTCCAACTGCTACCTCAATTTGAGCTTCATTTACTTCGATAAGACTAATTTCAACAAGGGATTTATCATCTTCTTTCTCCTGCCTATCTTCCTCTTTTGTCTGGTCTTTAAGCTTCTTAATCTCATTAAATCCATTTTCAGTTAAGGATACTCTTGGCTTATCAATAATTAATTCCTTTACTATTAATCTTCGGTTAAAGAGAGAAGAGAAAATGTCTGGTTTAATAATCAATCGCTGTACCTTAATTATAGGTTTCTTTGAACCTTGTTCGACATAAAACATTATTTCATTAATTTTAAGTCCTGAGATAAAACCGAAATTCAGATCATCAATTTTAATTTCATACCCTTTCTCATCAGAAATATTTTCTATATAACCATTGATCTTTCGTGGAATATAAACTGTTGAAAGCAATAAAAGGGAAAGTGCAGATAAAATAAAAATAATTGCAATTGATAACAAAAAATACTTTCGAATCCTTAACCATTTAGAGGACATACGATTGATATTATATTTGTATTTCTATGAATTAAAAAGTGAATTTTAGATATTGGGGAAAACTCAATGCAATTGAAATCGAAACAGCAATATTTAACAAAAACTTTTCCAAATGAAAGGGGTTTAATTGGCATTCCAAAAATTGCGGTAAGAAAATTATAAACGAAGACGTAAAAATCTCCCTAAATCACTCTTTAAAAAGAGGGACTCGTTTAATCTCCTCCTTTTGTAAAGGAGGATTAAGGAGGATTTTCGCTAAATTTTTGGGCAGCCTTGATTTTTGTTTCTTTGTATCAAGACAAAGAAAAGTAAGTCATTGCAAGCAACAATGGGACGAAGCAATTTCCATGAGATCGCTTCACAATCGTTCGCTATTGTAAATGTTTGATATTTCGGGGACGGTCTTCTCGATTTTAAACGGGCATTCAAAAAATTGCCAAAATCAATTCCGAAAGCGTTAAAAAAAGATTTAGGGTTGGGGCTGAATTAAATATTTTTAGCTGTAGGAATTGATTTAATAAATCCTAATTTTTTGACAGCCCTTGATTTTTGTTACTCGTTTCATGCTGAGTTTATCGAAGTATGTATCAAGACAAAGTAAAATAATTTAAAATTTGCAAATTCTGTCAACCAATTACGTAACATCTACAGCGATGACAGAAGATCAGTCATTCCGAACTCGATTCGGAACTTATGTGCAGGACTAAAGCCCTCTTATACAATCATAGAATAAAAGTAGGACCACCATTCCTGAAACCAGTTCAGGACAGGCATGGTGCGAAATATATTCGCAGCTAGAAGCTACTCTTACATCACGATAAGTTCGCGATGACACTCGTGTGACCCGCCATTGCAATGACAGTGGAATCCCTGTAGCAAGCTACAGGTAATTTATAAGTTAAAGTTTATATATATTTATGGTTTTATATTATCGTAGTAAGCTAAGACTTTCTCAACATAAGCCTCAGTTTCGGGATACGGAGGAATTTTATATCCGTATTTAATTACGGCATCTCTTCCAGCATTATAGGCGGAAAGAGCAAGCTCTAAATTGCCTTTAAAATAGTCTAATAGGTCACGAATAAGCCTTACTCCAGCATCTATGTTATCTTTAGGATCAAATGGATCCTTTACCCCATAATCCTTAGCAGTCGCTGGTATGAGCTGCATAATTCCCATTGCTTTCTTCGGTGAAACCGCTTCTGGATTAAAATTCGATTCAACCTTTATGACAGCTTTTACAAGATAAGGATCTACTCGATATTTCTGGCATGCTTTTAGAATTTCCTTTTCATATTTCGCTCTGAACTTTTTTAGTTTAATTTTATCCTTAATTTGCCTTTCTATAATCTTAAATCTAGCAAGAGGGGATGGCATTCTAAAAGTTTTTGATACATTTGAATTATCACATTCTATGGTATCATAAACACCTCTTATCTCTAAATTAACGATGCAATTAAAAACCTTTTTGATCTTGATACGCTCATTCATAACCAGATCAATGACCTCACCCTCAGAGTAAGTCTTAAGTTTTCCAGTTTCAGTATTTTTGATTATTGCCTTTGAATTGGCACCTCCAGACCCAATCGTTCCCAGTAGCTGTAATTTAAAAATGTTGTTAGAGAAACTGTTTGTACTTGGATTCCTGTATGCAAGAGAAGAAGCTGGTCTATTATCATAATTTTGATAATAACCTTCCTGTTCAAAACTTTCTGAAATAGAATTCGAAAACAGTAGTGACAAAAAAATTACCAATAGAAATTTGAAAATGTTTTTCATCTGCGACTATATTATCAAAAAAAATCAATAATTACAATAAAAAAGTTTATAAAATTAAATTAATTTGTGAAGTATTATTTACGCCCAGTCGAACCATAGTGCCGTCCATCCACTTTCAATATACTCCTTGGTGAACCTAAAACTGGCATTGCTAAACCCGGTAATTGCCTTTTCCTTTTTTGTCTCATAAATTCCAGAAACCAAAAGAATCCCGTTCTTCTCTAACAGCGATTCGATCTCGGCCACCATACCGAGCAATTCATCTGTCACAATATTGGCTATGACAAGATCAAATTTTCCTTGAACGTCCTCTAAAGAACCATATTGTACATGACCTTTAGAGTTTAATTTGTTCCTCTCGAAATTAACCCCAGCCTCTTTTACTGCCATTGGGTCGATGTCTACGGCCAAGACACTTTCAGCTCCTAGTGCTGCAGCACATATTCCAAGTACACCACTTCCACATCCAAAATCCAGGGCTGTTTTTACACTCCTAGTTTTAAATATTTCTTCAATCGCCCTCAAACAGAGTCTTGTCGTAGTATGCTCAGAACCAAAAGAACTGCCCGGAGATATCTCTATAAAGATTTCGTAGCCTTTTTTGTTTTTAAGAGTGATTTTTGTTTCCGTTAAGCGAAATTCGACATAGGGCTTGAATGATCTCATGCAAAGGAGGTAAACATCTTTTCAGTTTCTAGTCAAGATCTCGACGCAAAGAATAAAATTCTTTCCAAGTCTAGTAATTATTAGAGAAAAGCTTGTAATTTAGAAAAATCAACTTTTTTTGTAAGCATTCCAAAATACCTGTAATATAATCGTCCGTGAGCCATAGAATTCCAAGAGCATTGACGATAGCAGGGTCAGATTCCGGTGGTGGAGCAGGAATCCAAGCCGATCTAAAAACATTCACGGCGTTTAATGTATACGGAATGTCTGTTCTCACATCTATCACCGCTCAAAACACCCAGTCCGTTTTAGGTATAAGCGATTTATCCCCTGATTTTGTTGAACTCCAGATTGATGCGGTGATTGGTGATATCGGATTAGACGCTGTGAAAACTGGCATGCTTTCAAATAAAGATATAATTTCATCGGTAGCAAAAAAAATTAAACAATACGGAGTCGAAAAACTGGTCATAGACCCTGTAATGATCGCAAAAAGCGGAGATTCACTTTTAAAAAGTGATGCTGAAAAGGCCTTGATAAATGAGTTGCTTCCACTTGCGTATGTAGTAACACCCAATCTTCCAGAGGCTGAGGTTATCTCTGGCATTAAAGCCTCTTCGTTAGATGAAATGAAGGAGTCAGCAATAAAGATTAAGGCGCTTGGTCCAAGAAATGTACTCATTAAGGGTGGTCATTTGGATTGGTCTCAAGATGCTATAGATATATTATACAATGGTACTGAATTTCATGAATATAAGGCTCCAATGCTAGAAACAAAAAACACTCATGGGACAGGATGCACATATTCTGCGGCAATTTGCGCGGGATTAGCAAAAGGATTTGATGTATTAGACGCTGTAGAAGATGCAAAGGAGTATGTAACCCAAGCCATAAAAAACTCCTTTAATTTGGGTAAGGGTCACGGTCCGCTCAATCATTTTTGGAAATTTAAATAAAAAGAACTATTCTCGCCACAAATTTACACGAATGAACACAGATGACAGAAATTTCTATAACTATCTTAAAGCCATGGATTACTGCAAAGGGGAGAGAAAACGAAAGTAGGAGCGGCTTCCAGCCGCGACTTTATCGCACCAGGGAAAATGGCGCTCCTACTATAAAGATAAAACACTTTGTTCTTTCATGTACTTTCGTGTTAATTAGTGGCTAACTAATCATTATTTATCTATTTTGAATCGAGGAGTTTAAGATTTGAAAACAATGGCTTTTATATGTATTCATATTCTGGTTTATTCATGACTAATAAATATTTTATAGGAGGCCAGTAATTCCAATGGGAGACCTCATTGATGGAAAGGAAGTATCACAGCACATACGAGGAGAAGTTACTACCGAAGTGGATAAGCTAAAGAAAGAAACCGGGATTACTCCGGGACTTGCGGCCGTACTCGTGGGGGAAAATCCAGCATCTGAAATCTACGTGAGAAATAAGAGAAAGGCCTGTGAAAAAGTGGGCATTTATTCTGAAGAATATAAACTTCCAACCGAAACTCCCGAAAACGAGTTATTATCGCTAATCGACAAACTGAACCGGAATGAAAAAATTCACAGTATTCTGGTTCAGCTCCCACTTCCCGACCAAATAGATAGTACAAAAATACTGAGATCAGTTTCTCCTCTCAAGGATGTTGATGGTTTCCACCCTGAAAACGTAGGGCTTCTCATCGAGGGAAATCCTCGATTTGTCTCCTGTACGCCAAATGGCATAATCAAGATGCTAGATTTTTACAACATTGAAATAAAGGGAAAAGAAGCCGTTGTCGTGGGAAGAAGTAACATCGTTGGCAAGCCCACGGCGATACTTCTTCTCCATCGTCATGCAACGGTTACGATTTGCCACTCGAGGACTAAACCCCTAGACGAAGTTACACGTAGAGCAGATATTTTAGTTGCGGCTATAGGACGACCTAAATTTGTAACTGCAGATATGGTAAAAGAGGGTGTTGTCGTAATAGATGTCGGCATCAATCGTAACTCCGAAGGGAAACTTATTGGAGATGTAGATTTTGAAAATGTAAAGGAAAAAGCCTCCTATATTACGCCTGTGCCTGGCGGTGTAGGTCCTATGACAATTTCGATGCTCCTTTGGAATACCCTAGAGTCAGCAAAGATGAGAGCAACCAAATCATAATTCTTAGTGTCATTCAAATGAAGATATTAGACCACCCGTCCCTTCGACTAAACTCAGGGCAGGCTTGCTGGTGGGGTTAGTTTGGCAGGAATTATGTAGGGTGCGTCCCCCAAACGCACCAAAGATAAATCCAGTTTTTTCCTAATGTTCATTTGGTTGCCCGTTCGGGGGAACGGGCACTTTCGTAGGAGCGTCTCCCGGACGCGATGATTTTATATTTTGATTATGGCGACCTAAAGGTCGCCGCTACTTTTATTAATAATCTCTTATGTAGATAGCCGCGACTTTCCAGTCGCGGGATTGTACATCCGACGTTAGAAAACGTCGG
>JALLOG010000079.1 GCA_027717645.1 Desulfobacterota bacterium AH_259_B03_O07 | reverse complement strand
CAATAGTAACAGAGGAGCCGATATTGCAGGACATAGTAGTACCGCCGCCATCCACGATACCAATGGCGGAGGATGTTAGAACCAACGTAAATCTTTCTTAATTGCTTCTGTGCGAGCTTTTAATTTCAGAGTTCTCTAGAATTGCCTGCAGGTTGCTGCACGTTTGTTCATTTGTGATCAGACAATCATTTCAATCTCGATCCAACCATCTACAAACATTTACCGGTTCCCTTATTTGTAAAGCTAGACAATTTGAAAGATTTCAGTTATAAAAATTAACCTTTTTTTGGTTAAAGTATAGTATATATTTGTAAGATTAATTCGTTTCGGGCGGTTAGCTCAGCGGGAGAGCGCTTGCCTTACAAGCAAGAGGTCACTGGTTCGAAACCGGTACCGCCCACCATCCCGAGGGGGGCCGTAGTTCAGCCTGGTTAGAACGCTGGCCTGTCAAGCCAGAGGTCGCCGGTTCAAATCCGGTCGGCCCCGCCACTTAAATTAGCTTTAATTATGGGGAGTTATGGCAATTATATTGGGCTTAGTATTTTCTTGATTTTTGGCTTTAGTGTCCAAATAGGCGTCCATACCAACGGACTTTATACGATTTTCTAGCTGAAATATCCCTCTCAGGTGCCTCATGGTTATCTTTAGCCCATTGCAAATACATATCCATAAGTTTTTCAAATAAAACTGGTTTATCGGTTTGTGCAATATCAAATTTGCCCTCTGCTATCTGACCTTTTCTAATTGATAATGCCTTAAGTGCATCCTGTCTGTTAATGTGTTTAGGGTCTATACCAGATATTGTAACAATCTCTCTTTTTCTCTTACCATCTGGTTGATAATAATCTTTGTACCATCTAATATTTTTCTTATACACAGCCATAATTATTTCCTCCTCCTTTTTATTTTTGTTTCAGGTAATAAAGGCTCTTTAATATCATATCCTTCCCTTTTCATCAATTGATGAATCAATGCACGTATTACCTCTGATGCTGTAAACATATTTTCTTCAGCATAATTATTTAGAAATTCCAATTCTTTTTCATGTAACCAAACTCTGAATAACTTTGTCCTTATTCTTTTTTGTCTCATGTAACAATACTATAGCTACTCTAATTTATTTGTCAAGTGATGTAATTTAAATTATGTACTCTTAGGAATTAATAGAAATTATTTTATTAAAAAAGGGACATGCTGATATAAGCACTACGATGATTTATACTTATGTTATGAAAAAAAATTATAATTTCCTTGACCTGGCATCTCTATCAATAATTATTACTGGTTTTCTTGTAATTATGTGGTGTTGAATATTGATAAGTAGTTTGAAGTAGGTGGCTGATGGGTATAAAAATAACCAGTCATCCTGAAAAAATAAAAGATATTTACTCAAACTTAGCTTCACATTAAACCCTTTACCCCTTTTTCCCTAATCATTCCTAATAATGCTCTTTTGGGATTAGAAATGCCTTTGGGTGGACTATTATAGTTGTAATAGTGAGCCCAATTTTACCACTACTAATATCTTTTAAGTGTCACTAAGGTTTCTGAACTAGTACATACCTCGTATTCCGAACAGAAACAATTCAAAAGAATTATCCTTTATAGGTAGGCTAGATTTCTAGTTTCTGTATTTAGGGTTATAGGAACTTCAACCTGTTATTAAGATAATATATTTGACTAAACAGCCCGTAATTTAACACCATTGAAGAGTTTTATAAAATCGTGGTGTTATTGATCCAGTTGTAAGTCCTGGATTGCAATTTATCTATCAGGTCCTTGATTTTCCGTCTTATTATATCCCCAAAGTTTTTACTACAAAGACATTCGTGCTTGGGACTATACGGTATATATAGGGGGTGGGTGTGTTGCCTCACCAGCGGGTACGGGGTATCCTACCTAGTCCCATTAATGAATATTTAATCACAATTAAAAATAAAGATAAATAAATATTCAATCTAAAATAAATGAATGTAAAGAAGGTGAACCGATGCTATAGATGATTGTATGGCAATAATGACAGAGAAACAGATAAGACACTTACCTGTAATGCAAGATGGAGAGTTGAAAGGTCTTGTTTCTATTAGAGATGTGGTAAATCACATTATTTCTCATAAAAATTTCAAGATTAAAGAGCTGGAAAAGTATATAACAGGTTCATATTAGATTATTCAAATTCAGTAACTAGTTCGTTTGTAGCATCAAAGAAGCCCACTTTCTTCCAAGTAAATACTCCATCTTCTTTCCTTACACCCCAGAAGTCGAAATTTGCGAATTTTCTGTCACCTGCATCATTTAATTCTGTTGAACCAGTAATTCCATCAAGTTCATTTGCTGCTTTCATAAATTCGTATTTTATGGTTTCTATATCTTTTGGGTCTTCAGTGTTCAAGTATGCTTCTGCTAGAACCCAGGCAATATCGTACACAGAAAGTGCAAAAGCATCAGGAACCACACCTGCTCTCTCTGTGATCTCGTCGGCTATGGGACCCCATATATCAATCATATCATCGTCAAGACCGAATATTGGATTAGGGTAAATAACATTTTGGGCAAATTCGGATGAACCTCCTTCATTTTTTAACAAAGCTTGACTGAATACTACACCATCACTTCCGTACCATTTTACAGAGCTGAGTATAGGGTCATCCTTTGCTAGTTTGAATATTTCTACTACTTCATCAAAGCCGGCTAGATAAACAGCAACATTATCAGTACCGAAATCTTCAATCTGTTCAGAAACAAGATCGGAAAGCATTCCTACAATATCTGTAAAGTCTACAGTGTCTGGGTTATATTTAATACTTTCGCCAACAAAACCCCCTGCATTCTCAATAAATGATGTTGTGGCAATCTCCAATCCTTCATTACCCGCATCATCCCTGAATATTGGAATAATAGAAACAATGCCGTCATGCAGCATTAACTTTGTAATAGCATTACCTTCCTGAGAATCGTCCGGGGCAAACCTGAATATATTATCTCCCGGAATGGATAGTGATCCAGCTGTGCTAGACTGTGAAACAATAATTATATCGTTATGGTCTGCAAAATCTTTGATAACTTTAACCTCAGCACTAGACATAGGGCCTATTATAAGATTTATTCCTGAATCAGACAATTCATGAAGAAATTTGAGTGCAAGATCTGGTTCTAATAATGTGTCTTTAACAGACGAAGTAAATTTTACTTCTTTTTCATTATCTTTATAAAATTCGTTTATATCTTCTATCGCAATTTTCAATGCTGCTTTACTGGCTTTTCCCAGTGTCTCCCAGTCGCCGGTAATTGAAAACAAGCCACCTATTATTACTTTATTGGAAGATTCTTCTTCCATCAAATCGTGAGTTGCAATATGACAGCTTATATTAAATAAAAACGTGATTGCAAAAGTCATAATTAAGGCTAATCTGATGAAATTTCGGATTTTTTCCATCATTTCCTCTCCTGGGTAGCTGAAATATCCAGATTTAAATTGCTTTTAAATATACATCCTTTTTAACATATCGGCTGCAGTTTCGTCAAGCTGCTCTCTTCTGCGAACCTCTTTAAATCAAGCTAATAGTTCACCGGTTCTAAGTCTTTTTTTCTCTGCACCCCTAAAATCATGTATTATTATCCCGTTGTGCATCATAATAAGCCTGTCACCAAGTGCAACAGCCTGATGCATTGAATGGATTTTACCATAAGTGTGGTTAATCGGTTACTCTATACTATTTCTTCTGTAAGTTTAATGACCTGATTGGCGCTTTTAGGATCAAGAGCTGCGGTGTGTTCATCCAGCAGGAGTAGTTCTGGAGTTAGCCAGGTTGTCATAATGAGCGTAAGAGCCTGTCTTTGACCTCCCGAAAGCCTGCCAATAATACCATCAAGTCTATTATCCAATATATAAACCCATTTTATGCATGAACCTTTTTTTTCTCATTATATATCAAAACTATAGCTCTTAACAATTATATACTACGAGTTGGGATGAAGTGGGGGTTTGGATAATTATATTTCCTAAATTCCTGGATTAATTCTTCCATTAATACATATATAGCAATCCCAAATATCAAAAACTGCTGTATCATTTTATCAGGTAGGGTGGATAGGATGGAATTAAAGAAACATAGCTATACAATCACTGATAAGATGCAGAGTTTGCCTGTAACCAGTGAAGCAAAATCGTTTTATTTGTTCAATTGTGAGTTGCAAGATGGTTATGTTAAATCACAGCAGGATAAAGGGATAGATCCACCCCATATACGATTAAATACTATATATAACCATATCTATCTCAAAAATAATGAACTAACTCAAAAAGATATCATATTTATAGTTGAAGAATTAAGGGGAATAGGGGTATTGGATGAAGACTAATTAAGACTTAACCGTAGATTGATCATTCTTTATCTTGTACTGCTCCCCTTTTGTCAAGCTTGTTTTAAGCTGGAATTATGAAAAACGAAACGCTTCCCCGACACCCTGCTTACTTCTTGTGAATTGGATTTTTATTTCAAGAATCTAACTTAAATTATGGTGCTATTATAGGGGAGGCAACTTAAACGCAGCTTGACTATTGGGGTGGGCAGCACATATGCTATTTAATCACAACAAATGTGCGGTGCCCGTTCACACTCAATTACCTCAAACATCTGTTCAAAATTTCGTCGCCCGACGAAATTCTTTTCTTCACACTTTGCTTTTACAAACTCATAAAGCTGGATAGTAAGGTAGCCAGTTTGAGAGATGAACAAACGGTAAAAAGATTGTGCAATGTGTTGCAGAATCTCTTAACAAAAGTAGAACTACAAAGGTTAGGTACAAGTTACACTACAGAATCCATCAATACAGCACTCTAAGCAGGTTAATATTCCACCTTCTACGAGTATAGTAAAAGTCCTACAAAACTCCTCAGCATAGGCTACGGTGCTTAATACAGCTATTAGGATAATAAATGCTAAGATAAGTCTTTTCATGTTATTCTTACCCCTTCCAAAGATTAACTCATCTTATAGAGGAAAGCTATAAAGAGATATAATTAACCCCAAGACATAGGAAGGTGGGAACAAACTTGGGGCAATTTCAAGTCAATCCCTGTGACACCCTTTATTAATTGAGTATAGCACTGTTTTCAAATTACGGTGGTTAGTAATAAAAAGTGATATACGTGGTGATTTCTTTTTAACCTTTCGGTGTGGGATTGTAATTCACAAATGTATTGCTATGTACTGTTTACTTAAAAGGATAAAAGATATAATAGGAGAACATCCCTTCTGGGGTTATAGAAGAGTCTGGGCATATCTAAGATATTATGAAATACTGAAAGTCGAGGTTTTTCAACCCCCGAATCTAATCTTAATTGCATAGGCAATGAGTCGTGCTCATTGCTTCAATGGACACCAGCAAGACCGGGGTGGTACCCTGACCAATTTACTTCTCTTTGCATTTCTTCAGAACAACAACTAGACATAAAGGTCTCAAGTTGATTATGGATATTAAGAATTTGCCACTATTTATTCAAAAAACTGTAAAAATCGCGAGTATATTCAAGAATCCTAAATAGAATTATTTTAGGATTATTATTATATTTTATAATCATTTGTTTAATAGTAGGGGGTAGTTTTGAGTGAAGTAATGTTTTCTAAGGAGGACATAAAAGAAATTGAGTCGAGGGGATTGACTCTGGAAAGAGTTATGTCCCAGATCGAGACGTTTAAGAGTGGGATACGACCTATAAGGTTAGTTCGTCCGGCTCGAGTTGGCGATGGAATAATGATTTTAGAAGAATCTGAACTTGAAAGATTAAATAAGTCTTATTCAGAATCAGCACTAGCCAGAGAATGTAGAAAATTTGTTCCAGCTTCGGGAGCTGCTACCAGGATGTTTAAGTTATTGATTCATTTTAATAGCCTGACTAAACAAATTAATGAGGAAACCGTTCTTGCTGAGGCTAAAAGGGGTAATTCCGATTACAGGACTTTTCTCGAATTTGTTGAGGGCATACAAAAATTCGCGTTTTATGATGATTTGAAATCAGTAACGAAAAAAGATGGTCTTGATATTGAATCTTTCATATCAAAAGGACAATATAAGGAAGTCCTCGACTATATGTTAACATCCAGAGGCTTAAATTATGGGGCTGTTCCGAAAGGGCTTATTAAATTCCACAGGTATCCGAATTACTCACGTAATCCGTTTGAGGAACACCTTGTAGAGGCGGCAAATTATACAAAGGATAGAAACAATGTGGCTAGAATTCATTTTACGGTTTCGCCCGAGCATGATAAAGCAATAAGGGACTATATAGAAAAAGTTAGGTCCTTATATGAAAGTGAAAAATTAAGATTAGAAATCACATTTTCCACTCAAAAAACATCGACCGATACAATAGCCGTCGATCTAGACAATATGCCTTTTAGAACAAATGATAATAAGCTTTTATTTCGAGCAGCGGGTCATGGGGCTTTGCTAGAGAATCTAAATGATCTAAATGGTGATGTAGTCTTCATTAAAAATATAGACAATGTGGTACCGGATAAACTTAAAGACGAGACATACTTTTACAAGAGGGCATTAGGCGGTTATTTAATTGAATTGCAAAATGAAATATTTAAGCATGTAGAGACTTTGTCTAAAAATAAAGTCGATGATAGTGAAATTGCAAATATTTTTGAATTTGTTCGTAATAAACTATCTGTTTATGTGCCCGATTATTTAGGGAACGGTTCTAAGCAAGAGAGAATAAGCTTTCTTGATTCTAAACTAAACAGACCGGTTAGGGTATGTGGGGTTGTGAAGAATCAGGGTGAGCCTGGAGGAGGTCCTTTCTGGGTTCAGGAAGATAATGGAGAATTATCATTACAGATTGTTGAGTCTTCACAGGTAGATATGGAGTCGCCTAAACAAATGGCAATTTGGGGGTCTTCAACTCATTTCAGTCCGGTTGATATAGTTTGCGGGGTTCGTGATTTCTTGGGTAGGAATTTTGATTTAAAAAATTTTACAGATCCCAACACAGGCTTTATTTCACTTAAATCTAAGGATGGCAGAGAGCTTAAAGCCCTAGAACTTCCTGGTCTTTGGAATGGATCTATGGCAAATTGGAATACTGCGTTCATCGAAGTGCCGCTTATCACTTTTAATCCTGTTAAAACTGTTTTTGATTTACTGAGAAAAGAGCACCGGAATTCATAGTAAACGTTTTACTCTTCTCAACCAGATTATATTTAATTAAGTTTGAAAAATCCCATTGGATTGCTTGGGTCATTTTATTCGCTCGCATTTGGCATTTTATATGTTTTACTTTGTCTTGATACAAAGTAACAACCCTTCGACCTAGCTCAGGACAAGACTACCCAAAAATTTAGCTATAAATCCCTCACTCCGGCTAAAAAATCCAATATTCCCTATCCCCCGCATTTTTCTTAACGCCTTCGTTCGTGATTTACTTAACGCAATTTTTGGAATGTCTATCTAAACCTTTTCCTCTCGTAAAAGGTTTAACGAAGGTCAAAATAATCTTGAGAAAAATAAACTGTCCTCGAAATGTATGACATGTACAGCAAGGACAGTTGTAATGGTATTATTTTAATAACATACTCTGCAGCTTGCAGGGTTATTGAACTAGAAATTCATGACTAATAAATATAAGAAGACTTCAGCTGTTGATTTGAATTATAAAATTGAGAATTCAATTTCCGACGAGGTCTATTTTTTATTACAAGCTCTTGAACACATCAATGCAATGCACAGACTTCAGCTTGATGGGAATTTGGATTTAGGACTGGAGAATGAATTATATAAGAAAGTAATAAGGTCATTGGAGACGGGCGCAAATAGTCTTAAGAATAATGATAAACAGGATTTTGAAGATCAAATTAACAATATTTCAAATGGAATTTATGATCTATGTTCAATCAATTTGAAAAACGATGGGAAAGAGTATATTGATTTGATTCTTGGGAAAATTTTCTCACTGGATAGAAATAACTCGATGCTGTACGCAGGTGCGGTGGGCTTAGTGAATAATAATTTTGACAGTGTTATTGAGCGGTATGATAAGAAAATAAGTCTTTTTTTTAAAAAATTGCCATTACAAAATGGAGACAGGGAATCATCATTCAGCAATAAAATTCCACAGATGAGATGCATCGATGCTTTTGCGCTGTCAGGTGAGCTCAATATAAGGCATAAACCTATTTGCGTGTTTTTCTCCGGGAATGAGTATGACAGCGCTTCAGCACTTTCAAGGCTCACAGTTTTTATCAATCTATATATCATTAGATTTCAAATTATTTCAAAACAGATCGCAAAAGAAGTCATTAGTGATTATTCAATCGTAGAGACTCTGGATTATAAAAGCATCGGCAAGCTACTGTTGATTTGGCTTCGTGGTCATGACGTAGGGCACTTTTATGGATCAGACTTGCTGGGAGAAAAAATGTCGGAGTTTGATAGAACTTATCTGATTTTACATGAACTGAAATCTGATTTTATATCATTACATAACTTGAGATACCTTAGAGACGATTTGTTAAATGGAAATCAACTTAATATGGCCTATATTATTTCGATAGCCGAGATGTTTAGATACATAAGGCGTGGGAGATTTTTTCATTACCCCGATAGCGCATCTGCGTTTTTGACCTATAGTCTCTTGAGAGAGAGTGGATCTATAAAGTTTTATTCAAAAACCAAAAAGTTCAACGTAGATTTTAAAAAGCTAGAAGATGATGTTGATGATGCGATTTATAATTTATTGAAAATATTTGCCGATGGTAATGTTAAAGAAGCCAAGAAGCTCGTAAACAGGTGGGGAGACATAAGGGAGCTTGGGGAAAAGCCCCTACCAGATGAGCTGGGATTACTTGAAGAGAACGATATCCCACACTATATTGACTTTAACTTCATTGCAAAAGAGGAGATCTTAAGAAATTTCTCTTTCTCATAGTTTTTAAGATCTATTTACGGTTATGAAAGATTTCTCAGTCGCTTCGCTCGATCGCACTTGTAGATGTTAAATATTTTGGGGAAAGTCTTTTCGATTTTAAATGGGCATTCAAAAAATTGCCAAAATCAATTCCGGAAGCGTTAAAAAAAGATTTAGGGTTGGGGTAGAATTAAGGATTTTTAGCTGTAGGAATTGATTTAATAAATCCTAATTTTTTGCCAGCCCTATCCTGAGCTTTGTCGAAGGGTTGTTTCTTTGTATCAAGACAAAGAAAATAAAATATTAAACGATGGATCCCCGATTAGAACATTCGAGGATGACGGATGAGCAAAGTTCGAGAAGATTTATTATTTTTTTGGATTCTGTCCTCTAATTAATCGACATCTACAGCACTGACAGCAAGCGGGAATCAGTGCGATTGAAGTAGAGCAATCTCATAGTTATCTACTTGGTAGTCGGAAATCCACCTTTCTTCCATTGAATGATTCCACCCATATTGTAAGCCTCTTTGAAACCTAGTTCTTTCATTAAATCCAAAGTCTTTGAGCTGCGACCTCCTGAGCGACAGTGTGCGATGTAGATTTTGTTTTTATCAAGGTTATTTAGTTCTTCTTTGAAGGTTTCGGAATAAAAATTGATGTTAACAGCATTTTCTATATGTTCTTCTGAATATTCCTCAGGAGTACGAACATCAAGTATTACAATATTCGCGTTATCCTTATTCTCCTGAATCAATAAATTGGCTTCTTGGGGAGTTATATTCTTGATTGTTTGGATTTGATTTTCTGGTTGCAATTCGTCTGACTGGACATTAATGCCATGAAGGATAAATAAAATAAATAAGGTTAATAAACTGAAAATGTACGGTTTTCTCAGATTCATTTCTTACCTCCATATTTTAAAATTAATATTAACATAAGTTTTCGGATTAACGTATTTGATAGGAAGGAAAAATTCTTTTAACACCCATTTAATTTTATGAAGTATACTTATTAAATAGAATTGAGGGACTTATATGCTTATAAATCTAATTTTTTTACTCTCAACGATCTTTAATCTTTCAACAGATAAAGATATTTCTATTTTGACTCAGGGTTTTACAAACTCTGAAATTTCGCGAGAAAACTATGTTATCAATAATGAAAAAGACCTAAAAAAGGTATGGAAAGAATTTGGGATACAGGAACCATTCCCAAAAGTTGACTTTAAAAAGGAAATAGCCGTTGTTATCACCCATAAGGAAAACATAGGTGATACGATTGAGGTTAAGAGGATATTAAATAAAACCAACAAAATTATCGAAATAAGATATGTAGTAAAACACAAAAGTGATAAATTAAATGAAAAGGGAAAGGAGCATTTCTCATACCTGATTGCAAAACTAACTCCATCAGAACCTAAACAAGTGGATGTCAATTTTATCCAGGAGAATTTTTTTCGACCCATAGCCGCAGATACTGCACTTGGTCAGATTCCAACTAGGGCAAATGTAATAAGAGGATATGAAAGCATGTATGTATCTGAGTATGTCCCAATTGATAAGGGGAATACTTGGACCTACAAAGTTGAAACTGAAGGGAAAGTAAAAGAAGAGAGACAATCAGTGTTGACAGTAAGCGATGGGTGGTCGGTTATTGATAAATATTTTGGAAAGGAGAATATCGGTATCAGAATAGATCAATCTGGAAATATACTGGTCTCTTATGATGGTAGTGTGAAGAACTTTTACACTCCTGAAGTTGAGAGGAATTTGGTAAAAAGGGATTTTTCAACACCAGCTGGGAAATTTAATGACCTTATGGTGGTAACCATACCCAAAAACGAAAAGTTCTGGTTTATGGATGTTTATGCAAAAGGGGTAGGGCTTATCTATCATGAGCATGAATCTCCGAAAGGAAACGCTAAATATTCGTTGATTGACGCGCAAGTCAGGGGTAAGAAATACCCTTAAAACATACCAATAAAAACCTAGATTTATACTGCCTAAAACCAATTTGACACGAAATCTCCGTTTAAGTAGTGTTTTACCAGACATATTGGATTTGGAGAGGTGGCCGAGCGGCTGAAGGCACTCGCCTGCTAAGCGAGTAGGGGGATTAAACCCTCTCGTGGGTTCGAATCCCACCCTCTCCGCCACACCTTTACAGATAACTTATTTACTTAAATTATTGATCCTTTTCGGAATAGAGAGAATTTAATTGGCATTCCAAAAATTGCGTTAAGAAAATCAGAAACGAAGGCGTGAAAAAAGATTTGTGGGTTGGGGTTGAATTCAAACTTTTTAGTCGGAGTGGATGATTTTTAGCTAAAATTTTGGGTAGTCTTGTCCTGAGCTAGGTCGAAGGGTTGTTACTTTGTATCAAGACAAAGAAAAAAATAAACAATATGAATACACAATTAGTATTATATTCACAATTGAGTGAAAGTAATGTAGATTTTTATCGTCGCGCCCGTAGCTCAGCTGGATAGAGCGCCGGACTACGAATCCGAAGGTCGGGGGTTCGACTCCCTCCGGGCGCGCCAATTATTTCAGGGGGTTATGATACGGTTTAATTATTCTTAATTCTTTTGGCTACAGTTTTGGCTATAGTTTGATTTAATTTTAGAAGATTAATGGCAAAGGTAGAAAGAATAGGAGTAGTTCAAATACAGTAAGTTCATAAGTATTATATACGCCGAATTAAGACTAATTGTAATTGAAAAATTAAGCACCATTTGTTGGCATTTCTTGCATCTTATGTGATGATAACCTTGAAATGACCATCAGGCAATTTAACGCTTGGATTAAGGATAAAATGAGTTTAAG
Organism: Desulfobacterota bacterium AH_259_B03_O07; assembly: GCA_027717645.1. Taxonomy (GTDB): domain Bacteria; phylum Desulfobacterota_D; class UBA1144; order Nemesobacterales; family CSP1-2; genus JALLOG01. The sequence continues at coordinate 2,588 of JALLOG010000079.1, read as the reverse complement.
CGTTTTCGTAGGTAAATATTGGCGTTGGGGTGCAATTTTATTAATAATTGTGTTGAGTTTAGGGTTGTGGTTGATACCAAAATGGCAGATCCGTGATTCAGGCATTGACAAACCAGGGGATCGCTTTGTTGCTGAAAATGAAGCACGTAAGACGCTTGCTCAGATAGTAGGTGGGGCAGCTTTACTTCTAGGTCTTTATTTCACTTGGCAAACTGTTCAATCACGATGGAAAGATGTTAAACTCACCGAAGAAGGCCAGATCACAGAAAGATTTACCCGAGCGATTGATCAACTTGGTAGCGACAAACTTGAGGTAAGACTGGGAGGGATTTACGCACTTGAACGCATAGCTAAGGATTCTCCGAAAGATCATTGGCCGATTATGGAAGTGTTGACTGCATATGTTCGTGAAAATGCTCCTTGGCCATCAAAAAAAGAAGTTCAACTTAAAGAGAGACTTGACAGACCAGTTCTCGATACTTCACTACCTTCGCCAATTGAAAAGGAAATTAATAAGCCTAAGGCTGACATTCAAGCGATAATGACTGTTCTGAGAAGACGTAATTGGACAACTGAAAGCAAAAAGACTGATCGCGTTGACTTAAGAAGCACGGATCTTTCGTTTGTAGTACTCCAAGATGCTAATCTGTCAAATGCAATATTATTTGATACTAATTTAGAAACTTCACTTCTACTTGATGCTAATCTTGAAGGAGCGTTTCTACCTGGTGCTAATTTAAAAAATGCTTTTCTCAATAAGGCTAATTTAAGATACGCAGTACTTGAAAAATCTAACCTGCAAGGAGCGGAGTTAGAACGTGCTAATTTTGAAGAAGCTGACCTTAACAATGCAGATCTTAAAGGTGTAGATTTAAGATCCGCCATTGGACTCACTCGTGATCAAATTGATTCAGCTGAAACAGATGATAGGACACAACTTCCGGAGTCGCTAAAAACAGACACTACGGGGAAACCACGATAAAATTGTATAAAGATAAACTATCAAATATAACCATAAAATAATTAACTTATTTAACTCATAATGAATTTCTAACTAAATTTTCGACTGCCTTTTTTAAAGATTCATCCGGGTGTGCATATCTCATTGTAGTTTTTAGGTCGGAATGACCTAGAATCTTACTTACAGCAACTATATTAGCTCCATTTTCCATCATTCTCGTAGCTGCAGTATGTCTTAGATCATGGAATCTCAATCTTTTAATCCCGGCTCTTTTACAGGCTCCGAGAAACGATTTTTTAAGTGAATCTTGTCTATAATAAGGTTTTCCCTCGGGAGTATGAAACACATACTCGTCAAATCCAGTTTTAAGTTTTTGTTCTAAAAAAACTTTTCTCAGTACAGAATTTATAGGGATTTTCTTTTGTTTTTTACTTTTCGTATTAGTTGCCTCAATCGTGATTAGGTCGTTATCAAAATCTACATTACTCCACTTCAAAGAAATAATCTCGCCTTTTCTCATACCGGTATTGATTGCTGTGAGAATAATGGGTTTCAGGTGCGAAGCACTGTTGCTTAGAAGTTTATTTTCTTCCTCGGGAGTCAATATTCTTTCTACGTGATTGTTTTCTTCTAAGAATTTAACCCTCGATACGGGGTTTTCACCGAAGAATTTATTTCTTTGCTTCGCTACATTGAACAGATGTTTTAGACACGCCAATTCCCTATTAACAGTTGCAGGCTTCTTACCATCTTTTAACCGACTACTCTGATAATCTTGAATATCCCCGGGTGTGATTGCGCTTAGTTTTTTTTCTCCCAGGAAATTGTTTAAATGTTTCAATGATAGCTCATCTCTTTTCCATGACCTTTTGGCTTTAGTGTCTCTTACATATTGTAGAAATTCATCTGCAAATTGTGCTAGAGTTGGAATTTCAACTTTAATCATATCTAGCTGTCCTAACCTTAGCTGTCTCTTTCTATTTTCAAGCATTCCCCTAGCTACATCCTTAGTTACAGCACCTACCTTACCTACTGCTTCCCATCTAATTTTTCCATTAACCGAATATCTTATGTACCAAAACAATTTTGATCCATATTTGTTTTTTCTAACTCTTTTAAATACTCCCATAATTATTTCCTCCTGCTTTTTATTTTTGTTTCAGGTAATAAAGGCTCTTTAATTTTATATCCTTCTCTTTTCATTACTTCATGAATCCAACCCCGGATGAGTTCAGATATGGTTAAATGATTTTTTCTAGCGTATTTTTGCAAACAATCAAATTCATCTGTATCTACCCAAACCTGCAATCTCTTATCCTTAATCTTATCTCTCATGGAAGTATATTATACTTCCATGTTAATTAAATGTCAAATGATATTGCTATTTTTATGTTAATTATGTTAAGAATGGTGAACCAGAAGAAGGGCTCAATGGATCATTGGGTTTCTTAATATGTAATTATCTGGATTTCCCGAGAGTTGGGTTTTGGAAATATCCTTTAGATTATTGGTTTTTCCTGAATATTAGAGGATTATAGTTAATCTTAGATGTATTAGAAATTAACTGATTCCATTATATTTAATGTTATGAAAAAAATAGTACTTACACTAATTCTTTTATTCTCTT
>JALLOG010000078.1 GCA_027717645.1 Desulfobacterota bacterium AH_259_B03_O07 | reverse complement strand
AGGTTCATTTTCAAAGCCGATCAGACCGAGAAGATTTTATTGAAACCGACTTTGCAAACTTTTGTCAATGACGCAACCGGCGGCTGGTTATGCGGTCAGCCATGGGGAACAACCTTCCAAAATGATGGATTACAGGCTAGCGGAATGAGTTACTTACTTTTTTATGGACGCCCCCTATTTTCTACAAACGGTCGTTTTTGCAACACTTATGGGTTTCGACTATTGCCTCGTTCGATCGTATAACTCCTTGACCCATGGTGAATGTAGTTTCTTTTGAAATACTAAGTACAAATCGCGGCGCGCACGAGTGACGCCTACATAGAACAGTCGCCGTGCTTCCCGAAGCCTCTTAATGGAACCCTTGTCACCGTTTGAAGGTAGCCCCCATTGTTCATCGCAAATAGGACCACTGCATCGAATTCGCGCCCCTTTGCGCTGTGCAGAGTGCTCAGATTGAGGCGACCACTTGCCTCAAGCCTCCCCCCAAAATGAGTAAGAGGCATATCTTGATGAGATTCGGTTGGATCAGTTCGACGTATCATCTCGTCAATCGCAGCCCAATCCTCCGTAATTGTTCGAGCACGCCTTCGCCAATTATTTAGCACTTGGCTACGAAACTCCCCCAACCAAGCATGGGTCCACACTGTAGTTTCTAAAGACCCCCGCAAAAAGGTCATTAGTTCAACCTCAATCTGCCGCTGCTCCTCCGCCGTGGCATCAACACCATAAACAAGTGTTGCCGCATCTCCAGCAAGACGAGAGAACCTTGGGTCGGCATCTTTCCAGCCGCCGGAGGCCCATTTTGCGCAAGCCTCTATGAAGCGAGACAGGCGGGAGTTACGGCGCACCAACGCTCGATTGTCTGCGCGAACAATGGGAATTCCCCGCCCTTGGGCAGCAATTGCCATGGCATCACCTTCATTAGCCGTGCGGTACAACACGGCAATGTCCTCTAAGGCGGTTCCATCAGTTGTTAAGGTAGGAATCACATTCTCAATTACATCAGTGGCTTGCGCATCTAGGTCCCCATCTGCAGAACGGAAATAAACATTACCCTCAGCGCTGTCATCCGGTGCAATGTAGTTCCGATCCTCGCCGAGGGCTGCCATGGAGGCGTCAATAATACTGGTTCCACAGCGATAATTAAAGCGCAGAGAAATGTTTGTAACCCTTGGGCGTGTTGTCAGGCTTTGAAGCAATTCAGGATTTGCTCCTGTGAACCCATAAATAGATTGATCAGGGTCTCCGACCGCAAACAACCGCACTCCGGCATCGAAGCACAGCAGAAGTACCAGTTCATGTAATGCATGCCCTAGGTCTTGATACTCATCCACAAAAAGAACGGGGAATTTAGCTTGTAACGAATGGCGAATCCACACGTGTGAGCGGATCATCCGTGCTGCTAATAGAGGCATGTCATCGAAGTCAATCAACCCCTGGCGCCGTAGCTCTTCTTCATAGGCTTCTACGAAATCTGCCAACTCAGGATTGCTCCCTCGCCACACAGCATGGGTTCTGTCTACGTCTCGTCTGCGTTTTTCCTCAGCAAAGCGCCAACGCTGTTGCGGGTTTTCCACTCCGTCAAACAGCCTTGAATGGGCAGTAGAAATGGCTTCCTTAATCCCTTCACGCGTTGCTACACGAAATGAGCCTGGGAGCTCTGGCAAAACACAGCGCGCATATGGTTGAATAATTTGACTAAGGGCAAAGCTATGGACTGTTCCAATGAAAACTCGGTTGCTTGGTTCAATACCGAGTCGAGCAAGGCGACTCTCCAGTTCAAGAGCGCATTCATTGTTGTAAGTAATACAAGCAATACCGCGCGGCTCAACCACATCATCAAGCAGTACGCGAGCCATGGCGATCGTTAAGGTTTTTGTCTTACCGCTGCCCGGTCCTGCCAACACGACGCAATGTTCCTGTTCATGAACGGCTTCCATCTGTTCCGGGTTCTGACGGAGCTCGGCAAGCGCAGCATTGAAAAGACGACGATCAGGCATTGGTCTCCACGTGCCTTACCGCAGCTTGAATGTATTCAGGTGCTTCCAATCTGATCGATTGCGAAGCAAGCCTTCCAGCTAATCGCCCTTTGCCGACGCTAGCGATCATAGACATAAGCTGTTCGGCATCCACTGCTGTCGGGTCGCTTTTCCATCTCTCCAGGCGTTTGCGCCGGATCGCTCCAAATTCCTGAGCTTCCAGAATTGACAGTAGAAGCGTGATGAGGGCACCTGTCTGGCCTAGTTCGATTTCCAAAGTGTTATTATTGAGAAAAATACCATAAGTAGCTGCGGTTCGCCGTAACTCTTCATCATCCGCTTCAAGGGCTGCGCGTTCGCCAGACTGTAATACATCTATTCCGCGGACCGTCTGAATGTCTTGAATAAGATCAAGGGCCCGCTTTCGGCCTAGGGGCGGTTTCCTCCCGTCCATCGGATCCCAATCCGTAATAACGGCAAAAGGCAGTGCCAGAGCCGCTGCTAACTTGACATAGGGTCTGAAGTTCACACCCCCTACATTGCAAACAGAAATACCCAGTTCATCCAAATCCACTCCAGTACCCTGAGCAAAGACTGGTACCAGAGCTTCTTCAGAATCTCCTTCCACAAAAAGAACCCCCCTAGCAAACAGAAGCTCCGCGCGTGTTGCATCTAGGTAACGTTCTAGATCCTCTATTTCCTTCGCCGTGAGCGCAAGACGTGCTAGCGAAAACGCTTTAGTACCTCCCGCTGCAACTGTCTTAAGCAAGACAACTGACTTTAAGGGTGCAACGCTTGCAATGTTCGGTGAGTGGGTGGTCAAAAAAAGCCCCCGAGGCTCATCTGCTCCTTCGGTAAAAAGCTTCCGGAAGACCGAGCGCTGGAGATGTGGATGGAGGTGTGCTTCTGGCTCTTCAATACATATAAGGGTATGGTTCCGTTCGTTTTTTTGCCGCCGCCATGCAAATTCCGACAATTTCAATGTCAGCAAAACAAGATTAGCCGACCCCACACTGGCGTCTGCAATTCCGCGCTTTCCGTCATCAATAAGAAGGCGAATAGAGCGGAAAAGGCGTAGTGGATCGGTGGGTGTAAATCCAAGCTTTGCCCGTATATCCTGCTTCGGTCCAGCCAGTTGGGCTATATTGGTTCGAAGGCGGGTTTCTACGTCTGCAATGGGTGGAAGAGCCGTTACGCGAGTCGTGACAGCATTCATCTCAGCAGCTATCGCGGTGAGGTCAGCCTCAGGCACTTGACTGATCGCCTCGTCAATAAGCGGTCGCAGAGGAGAAGAACGCCATGTCGCGAGTTCACTTTCAGCATCACGTAACGCGTGCAGGACATCCAGGCAAATTCGGCGGCGCACATCATTGCGGATAGAACGAGTCTCGTCGCTACCGCCAAAAACCTTAAACTCAAAATCAGCCTCAGACAGCGGAAGTCCTGTCACATCGTCTTTTTTGCGATAAATGTAACTGAGGCGCGATACATTGTGGTCGTCGGCAAGCCTATAATCAGTCAGGAGCGTCAGCAGGTTCGGGTCGTCATCGAAATTAGTGAAGTCCAAGTGGACTTCCACTTGCGGCTCTATCCCAAAATCATGTCCATCCCAAATATCACTTAGACTCAGTTGGCGGGCACTGTCTGGTAGAGAAGCATCCAAAACAAGCCGAAGAGCAAAAATGAAGTTGCTTTTCCCGATACGGTTCTCTCCGATCATGACGACGTTACCGTCCAAAGGCACATCCAATGCAGCGAAATTTCTAAAATTTCTGATTTGAACACGACAAAGATGCATGTGTGATCCCTACTGCTTAGTCAACAACTTTTTCAAACCGTTGTCAATACAAAGAGACAGTGTCACCCCTGATGCAAAGTGAAAATGTCACCAGTAATCAAATCATTAAAAGCAAGGGTGTTTGAAGTAGCTTTATCATCATATGTTTGATCAGAGTGAATTTCTTTATAATTTAGATACTGGTCTTTGTATTTAATATGAATTGACTCATCTAATCTTTTTTCTACCATTACCTTGGCCTTTGCAAAGGATATTCTGTATTTATCAGGTAGTATCTGGAATATACGATTCTTATATGAGATTGTATTATCAGCTCTAACAGTTCTTTGCTCTTTTATAGAGAAGATGGACTCAAGATCTAATTGCTTTGGAACGACTCTCCAGGCACTCTCAGGGTCTTTGGCAGGGTTAGAGAATGTCTTATTAAACTTTTAGTCATTGGTGTCAGGCCTTGACGGGCTGTTGCTCAAACCACAATTTGATCCTTAGTGTATTTATAATAGTTTTGATAAGTCAATACAATCAATGAGTTGGGAAAGGTTAAGAATTACAATTCTTCTTTGAAAGTCAGAATAACCCATTTGGGCAACAGCCCGTTGACAATAGACATAAGGCGTACTTATCTATAGACTTTCTATATGGCAAGACCCCTCAGGATTCAATATCCTGGTGCACTTTATCACATTACAAGTAGAGGAAACGAAAGAAGGAAGATATATCTTGACGATTCAGACAGGAAGAAGTTCCCAGATATATTAGAAGATTATCACGATCGTCTGGGAATTCTTACGGTTGGGGTCATTGCTTTACCTTATACCAATTTTGTCGACAGATAAATAGTGTCTGTTCCTATTTTACCGATTTTTGGTTCTCTTCCAGTCTCCTAGTAGATCAAGCATTTAGCATCCCGACTAAATAATATTTTGGGCAAAAATGTTAACCTTTCTGGTTTGTGTTAGCAAGGTTTCGATTTGATGCAATATAATGTTTCATTACAGGATTTGAAATTTTGTTATTTTTCTATGAGCAATGGTTGTTAAATTTTATATTGACATTGATTAAAGATTCGTGACACAATAGTAATTGCTTATTTTAAGTCAATCACATTTAGATTGGGACCAGAAAGAATTTAAAGATAAGGAATTTACAATCTATGACTAAGCTCAGAGAGGATGTAAAAACAAAGATACCAGGTCCAAAATCAAAACATCTGATTAAACTTAGAGAAAAGTACATACCAAGGGGTGTATTTAACACTGTCCCAGCATTTATCCAGCAAGCCAAGGATGCCTTAATCACCGATATAGACGGAAACACATTTATAGATTTTGCAAGTGGGCTTGCAACGATGAATGTAGGGTACTCAAGAATGGAAATAATAGAAGCCCTTGGAGACCAAATAGAAAAATATCATCACACCTGTTTTCACGTGTTTATGTACGAGCCTTATGTTCGATTGGCCGAGAAACTTGCTGAGATTACCCCTGGAAAATTCCCCAAAAAGACAATTCTTGTAAACAGTGGGGCTGAAGCTGTGGAGAATGCAATCAAGGTTTCTAGATCCTACACGAAAAGAAAATCCATTATCACCTTTGAGCATGCGTTTCATGGAAGGACACTCCTTGGCATGACTCTTACAAGTAAGATAAGGTATTACAAATTAGGGTTTGGACCATTTGCTTCTGAGGTCTACCGTATGCCATATGCTTACTGTTATCGCTGTCCAATGAATGTGAGCTATCCGGAATGTAACGTCGCCTGTCTAGACCAATTCACAAGTTTTTTTAAAACTCAGGTAGACCCAGAAGAAGTAGCTGCCGTCATTGTTGAACCAGTTACTGGTGAAGGTGGATTTATAGTACCGCCACCAGAATTTCTTCCTGAGATAGGGAGGATTTGCAGGGAAAACGGAATTGTTTTCATAGTTGATGAAGTGCAAACAGGTTTTGGTAGAACTGGCGAGATGTTTGCTGTAAATCATTACAATCTGGAGCCTGACATAATTGTTATGGGAAAGTCGATAGCAGCGGGACTTCCTCTTGGGGCAGTTACTGGTAGAGCAGAAATTCTCGAGTCTCCAGAAGTGGGATCACTGGGTGGAACATTTGGTGGAAATCCACTTTCCTGTATTGCTTCTTTAAATGTAATAGAAATAATGAGGGAAAAAGGTTTTATGGAACATGCTCGTAAGGTTGGCGATATCATAAATGATAGACTGAGAGATATGCAAAATAAATATAATGTGATTGGAGAAGCAAGGGGATTGGGAGCTATGGCGGCTATTGAATTGGTTAAAGATAGAGATACAAAAGAACCTGCAAAGGAAGCGACCTCAAATGTAATTAAATTATGTTACGAGAACGGTCTTGTAATTATGAAGGCAGGGGTTTATGACAACGTTGTGAGGCTTCTAGTCCCCCTGATAATTACCGAAGATTTACTGTTGGGGGGATTGGATATTTTGGAAAATGCTGTTCGGATAGTTAATAGAGGCAATTCCACGAAAAAAAGGCCTAGAAGTAAGAATGACAAATTGGTATAATCTTCTTTATAGAGTCTGGGGTCTTTTCTCAAGGGATCATGGTTAACAGTGATTATCATTGCGAGCAAATTTAATCTGTTCAGGGATGAACTTACTAAGAAGTTTCAAATTCGTAGGTCTTGGATTTGGCCATCGTTAATACTAGTACTTAGCCTCGCTCCTTGCAATGTTAATTGTTAATGTTCCTTGAAATAAAATTACAATATGGAGGTGATCCCAAATGAGTGTCAAAAAATATAAGATGTTTGTTGACGGGAAATGGGTCTCTTCTCACGCCGGAGAGACATGGGACGTTATCAATCCTGCAAATCAAGAGGTTATTGCCAATGTACCCCTAGCCGATGAGGAAGATACTAGAATGGCTATAGGTGCAGCAAGAAGGGCATTTGATAAGGGTCCTTGGAGGAATATGACACAGGTTGATCGAGGAAAGCTACTTCTTGAACTTGCTAGGGCAATTAGGGAAAAAACGGAGGAATTAGCTCTGCTTGAAACTCTGAACTGTGGTAAACCAATCCGTGAATCAAGATATGATATCAGTGATACAGCTGATTGCTTTGAGTTCTATGGCGGTCTTGCGGACAAGATAAATGGTGATGTTGTTCCAGTGCCTGATCCAGATATATTTGCGATGGTACTCAGGGAACCCGTCGGAGTAGTAGGGCAGATTATTCCCTGGAATTATCCGCTCCTCATGGCTGCATGGAAGCTTGCTCCCGCTCTTGCCACTGGAAATTGTTGTGTTCTAAAACCTGCGGAAATAACTCCACTTACAGCACTAGAACTGGCGAAGTTAATTAAGAAAGTTGGATTTCCCGACGGTGTTGTGAACATAATAAATGGTCTTGGTCCCGTTGCAGGAATGGAGCTCGGGAGAAATGAGGACGTAGATAAAATTGCCTTTACTGGTAGCATAGAGGTGGGCAAAAAGCTGATGGTTGCCGCCGCAGAAAATGTAAAGAAAATATCGCTCGAACTGGGCGGAAAGTCCCCTATGATAGTTTTTGAAGATGCTAATTTCCCCCTGGCTGTGGAATGGGTGCAATTTGGCATTTTTGTAAATCAAGGTCAGGTATGTTCTGCGACTTCGAGGCTTTATGTCCAAGATAAAATCCATGATCAATTTGTAGAAGCACTAACTAAAAAAACAAAAAGAGTTAGGATTGGAGATCCACTGAATGAATCTACTGAAATGGGACCTATTGCTTCAGAGGAGCAATTAAATAAGGTTATGACTTATATAGATCACGGTAAGAGGGAAGGTGCGGAAATTGCCTACGGTGGTAAGAGGCTGGAAAGGGGTGAACTCAAGAAGGGTTTTTATGTTGCACCTACGGTTTTTACAAATGTGAAAAACGAGATGAAGATAGTTCAGGATGAAATCTTTGGACCGGTGCTTACCGTCACAAAATTTAGAGATGAGGAAGAAGCGTTAGAGCTCGCCAATGCTACTAGATACGGCCTTGCAGGAGGCGTATTCACCAGGGATCTCAACAGGGCTTTTAGAATCACGAAAGGGCTCAGAGCTGGAATAATTTGGGTTAATTCATCGCAACCTTGTTTCAACCAGCTTGCTTGGGGTGGATACAAACATAGTGGTATAGGGAGGGAGCTTGGGAAATATGCTGTTGAGGAATATACACAATTGAAGCAGGTTACAATTAATCTCAATGAGAATCCGCTTGGCTGGTATTCATGATTTAGTAAATCATAATTAGTTTACGTTTTAACGTTTTAACTTTTACTATCTATAAAATAGAGCAGAGGGAGGATATCTAATTTTGAGCGATGATCTCCAGCAGAAATTCGTAAAGAAGTGGCTGGACAATGCATACGGTTGCTTTAGTTCCGGACACAAGTTCTGCCGTGAGGTCTGTCCTGTTATGCAGGTAACACGAAACGAGAACCATTCCCCCACCGCATTTCACGCAAATATTGTAGCCATGAATAACAATGGGCTAACTGTGGCCGATGTAGCAGAAGATTACGTTAATTGCACACTTTGTGGAGCCTGCGAGCTTAGATGCCCAAATACCCTTTTCACTGGCGATTTTTATCGTAACCGGACCGAGACTGTTAAGGTTGTAAAGGCTATGCGAGCCCTTTCTGTAAAATCTGGGGTCGAACAACCAAATTGGAAGCGTTGGGTTGAGGCAACAATAGACAAGAAAAGTGAACCAGTTTTGGATGTGCCCATTGATCAGGATCGAGTTGCCGATTGGGCTAAGGAACTAGACTTGCCAATTGGGGGTGAGACCATCCTTTTCTGTGACTGCGAGGCTGCTTTCTACCGTACCTCTGTACCCAAAGCAACTGCGATGGTGTTGAAGAGGGCTGGATTTAAGTTCGGTCTAATGAAAGAGCAATGGTGTTGTGGTGGACCAGCGGCGGAAATGGGATATGTAGAACAGGCACGTGAATTTGCTGAACACAACTTGTCGGACTGGCGGGCAGTCGGGGCTAAGCGAATCATCACATTAGACCCCCACGATTACATAACTTTCACTGAAGATTACCCAGCGTATTTTAAAAATGGATACGATATGGAGATAGTACACATAACAGAGCTTGTTGCAGAATTGATTAAAGAGAAGAAGCTTAGACTGAAAAAGCCTGTTAAAAGAGTTGTTACTTATCATGACCCTTGCCGATTAAACAAGCGGAAGGGGATTTATGAATCTCCTCGGGAGATTCTGCGATCTATTCCGGGCCTTACCTTTAAAGACGTTGATCATGTCACTCAATGGTCTTACTGCTCGGGGGCTGGTGGAGGATTTGCGGTTGAACGCCCACAAATCGCAGAGGAGATCAGCCGCCGACGCATGTCCAGAGCTGCGGAACTGGACGTAGATATACTTGTTAGCGCTTGCGTTTGGTCAGAGCGACCCCTCACAGCTCGCGGCAAAGAGTTGGACTCAAAGATTGAGGTACGTGACCTAATGGAATTAGTTGCTGAAGCGGCAGGGCTAGATTACGGAGGTGTGAAAACGTGAGCTCTGTTGCTATAAGCGAACCTGTAATTGATGAATTGAGAGCTATTGTTGGCCCAACTTATGTACTCACCAGTAAGACGGCGCGCTACAACCGTACTCGTGTTCCTGCTCCTTTTCCCGTTCACAGATGGAGTGAGTTTTTGCCGGATATAGTAGTACTGCCAGAGACAACAGAGCAGGTGTCGGAGGTGGTCAAGCTTGCCAACAGGTTGAAGATTCCAGTTGTACCAAGGGCAGGTGGTACTGGGCTTGCTGATGGAGCTGTTCCCCTCCGAGGCGGCATTCTTGTTGACATTAAGCGCATGGACAAAATTCTTGAAATCGATTTAGATAATCGTACAGTTACTCTACAGCCTGGCATTAACATGCTTAAGCTTAATGAAGAAATTTTGAAATACGGTGTGTTTTATCCAGACGATCCAGCATCCTACCCTTGTTCACTCGTTGGCGGAAGAATCGGAACTAGCGGCTTCTCTCTTATTGCTGGCCGATATGGACACACAAGGGATCTTGTCATCAGCATGCAGGTAGTTCTTCCAACGGGTGAGATCATTGAAGTGGGTGATGGTGGTGGCAGAAAGATACGAAAGTCATCAACGGGATTTCATTTGAAACATCTATTTATGGGTCACCAGGGTACTCTCGGTATCTGTACCGAGGCCACTCTGGAGCTAGTACCACGACCAGAGGCTGAATTTGCGGCATTCTTTGGATATAAAGATTTTGAAAGTGCTTATAGGAGTACTGGTGCTTTAACCAAATCTGGCCTGGCCACCCTTGCATCAGTGGTGCTTTTTGATGAGCGTAAGATTCAGTATTTACGTAGGGACGACGAGGCATATATTCCCCAGCCCCGCAATCTTAAATCGGTCATTGCTGTATCGATGTACGGTGCAGTTGATGAGGTGAAGCCAGCTGGCAGACGCTTGATGCAGATAGCCAAGGATACAGGTGGTAAGTATCTTGGAGACGAGGTATCACAGGGTGATTGGGCTTCACGCCACGACAGGTATGCCACTCCTCTTCATGGTCGCCTACTTGACAGGCGGGTCGTTCCGATGTGCTGGCATTGTGAGGATGCTTCAATCAATTATTCTAATATTCCAAATGTGATGCGTGAATGGCATGAAATAGCCGACCGCTACATAAAGAAATATGGTATCTTCGATGACTGGGGCTGTTTCTTTTACACGAATGCTGCCTACAAACCCTGGGGGGATTACCTGTCTGAGATTGATATTGGAATTTGGGAACAGAAATTAAATGACAAAACATGGAAAGCATGGGTCAACTGCAAGCGTGAAATCACTGAGGTGACGCTGAAATATAATGGTTCGATCACCGCTTGCCATGGCTCGACCAGAGAGGGGGATGCGGAGTACGTCCCGGAGGAGATGGGAGGTGGTTTTGAGGTGATGAAACGCATAAAACGGGTATTGGATCCAAATAATATCATGAATCCTGGGAAAAACATGCTTGATAATGCATATGAGGAAGACTGATAATTAGGAAAACGAAGGAGAAGGGTTATGTTTGGTTTTCAGCTAAAAGGGCAACGTCCTCCTAAACCCCGTCGTGTGAAGGAGGGAGTGGTTATGAGGTTTGATCACGTCTATGAGATTGATCCTGACAGGATGAGTATAATCAAGCAACAGGAAATGCCGGTTTGGGATACTCAGCGAATCATAGCCAATCGATGGGAACATTTAAGTTGGATGCACAATCACTTTGCGGACAGTGTCATATCGGGTGAGGAGTTGGAGAAGGAAATAGAAGAGAGTAAAAAGAAAATACGTACTACTAAAAAAAGTACATCGCGTCGAAAAAAGAGGTGAATTTTAGTGTCATCGGAAAGGAGGATGAATCTTTCTGGTCTTGGTGCAGATCTTAACCACTCAATAGAGGATAGGGTCAACGAATTTGAGCAAGAACACGAGGGCGTCCTTATTAATGGAGGACCTGGCTGGGTACCACGAATACATAAATTCGACTACGCAATAGCAATAGTCATAAACGCTTCGTTGACTCTTTGGCTTTTCATCACTCTTATTTGGGACTAGACCATATTACTGTTTAGGCACAGAGGGACTAATACTAAAAGTTAGAATTCAGAATTTAGTAGTCAGGATTCAGAAGTTTTACTTCTGACTGCTGGATTCCGTGTTCTGTCTTCTCTATGTAATGTCTTAGTGGCTGAATAGTTACCTATCATGAAATTCAAGGAAGAGATTTACTTCAATCTAATCCCTACGCGGGGAAAGGATCGTGTATATGGGCTGTGGGATTTTTTGGCTGTCCAAATTTGTTTTGGAATAGCAGCCTGGTTTTTTCTTGTGGGAAGCCTTACCGGTTTTTCAGTGCGGGCGGTTGAGGCAATTCCCATCATTCTGTTTGGAAATTCTATACCACTTTTTCTTATAGCCGCTATGGCTGTGATCTTTGCCCGATACGGTGTGGAGCATTGGCTAGGCTCAGCGGCGGTACTTGGCCACAGATTCAAGGATATATGGCTCTTAATATATATAACATCGAGCTTTGGGTGGATTGCATATGCTTCTTTCCTCTTTGGTGAAAGTGCTATAAAATTTGTAAAGGTATTCAACGGTCCTGAAATCTTCACAGAAGAGATACCAGGTGCAATGATCTTTGCTATTATAGCTACTTTAGTTGGAACTTACGTCGCCTACTTGGGTCCAACCACCTTTAAATACTTCACACGAACCTCGTCAATATTCCTCCTTGTTGTGCTCGGATTTTTCATATGGACAGTCTTTTCTGAATTCGGTGTCACTGCTATATTCAATGCTCAGCCTGCTAAGCCTTTTGAAACACTGGCGCCGAGCCTCTGCAATAGAGTATAACGTGGGACTGGGTTTTTCATGGGCTTTTTGGTATGGGCAATGGACGAGGCTTGCCAAAAGCGAATCAGCGGCCTTTCATGGATGTCTGTGGGGATGGGGTATTCTCGCAGCTACTGCTGGCATCTTTTCTGCCTTTGTGGCTCTTATGCTGGGAGTTTCCGATCCAAGTGAATGGATTGTTACACTAGGAGGTGGCCTAGCTGCACTTGGTTTGCTCCTCTTCGCTGTGGCTAATGTCAGCTCAGTAACTACTCTAGTTTATCCAATGTCCATCACTTTGCGAACCAGATTTCCTAAGCTTGGATGGGTATATGCCGTGCTAATCTGTTCGCTACCCGCAATATTGCTTGAGAATCCTGTGGTATTCGAGAGTTATGGGGTATACCTTGCTTACATTGCTCTCCTTACAGGAACCTATGGTGGAATCATGATGGCAGATGACAATGTAGTTAGTCGTGGAAGATCGATTTGGAGGATACGGGACTTATATATATACGGGCCTGAAAGCCGTTACTGGTATTGGGGTGGATTCAATCCCGCTGCAGTAATAGCCACGCTTGTAGCAGGTGGTTTCTATCTTTGGACTTTGGATCCCCTCAATTGGGAAAGCCCCAATGGACTTTTTCAATACATTACTGCAGGACTCCCATCTTTTATAATCGCATTTGTGGTATACGCTTTTGTCATGCGCCTCTGGATTCTTCCAGCCATGAAAGCACGATATCCTACGACGTCTATTGAGGCTAAGGACAAAGTAGTATCGAAGTGAACTTAGTATAGGTCAAACCTATCTGGTTTTCTAAATCTAAAATACTTTTGCCTTTCCTAAAAAGCAATTAGCCGAGCGCAGGTAAAACTTTATCGTGTATGAGCCGCATCTGACCAATCACGTCAGGACAATTCTCGATATCTCTGCCAGTGAATGCTTTTACTAAAAAGGGGTCAGAAATAGCAGCCACAACGTGGTTGATGCCAGTTGGCAATATATTGTTCTTGAGTTTTGCCACACATTCCTCAGCCGTACCCGATATTGAAAGCTTCTCCCCGATCTCTGGTGTCGTGAGATCGACTGCCTTTTGGACGTCTCCTGCACCGAATGCCTCAAATATAGGTTGTAAGCTTGAGTACTCAATGCCATGTCGTTCCACTTGCTGTTGCGGCATAGCAGAGAGATAGAAGGCAACCATTATACGAGCTGTCTCTTTAGCAGCTTGGGAATCATCGCTTATCACCCAGACTACCCACGCTGCCAGATCAAGATCTTGCCAGTTACGGCCTGCTTTCTCAGCACCGGCTTTTACGTTTTTCATCACATATTCATAGTTCTCTCGGGAATAACCGAGTGCGTGGTGCATACCATCGAAGAGTTCTCCAGCTGCTAGAAATGATCGCGGCCCACCCATAGCTCCAATCTTAACTGGCATGCGTTTCTGAACAGGACGTGCAAAGGTGAATAGACCTGTGTAATTATAGAATTCTCCCTCGTGAGTTATCACTCCATTGTCGAGAAATGTCCGCATAACTTGGTGAGCCTCTTTTACTCTTGACAACGGCTTAGATTCCTGCCATTTAATGTGGTATTGCCCAAGCATCGCAAGATTACCAAAGCTAATTACGGCCTCGACGCGGCCATTTGTGAGTTCATCGAGTGTGGCAAGCTGTTGAACAATGAGTGTTGGATCCTTTAGAATAACATGGGTAACGCTCGGACCCATACGGATCTGTTTGGTTTTATCTGCAAGTGCAGCGAATAGGAGCCACATATCCTTCCAATAAGTTTCGTCGACGCTATAGGCGCCATAAAAGCCTAACTCATCAGCAGTCTTGATCATGTCCATAGACTGTGAGAGCGGATAGGCCGGTAGATGGACATAACTAAAGTTCACCATTACAGTCACCCCTTAATTATTTTTTGGATGGTATCAATCCTATTTTAGACTGTAATAAACTATGATGTCAAGAGTTATTTTTTTTCTTAAATTTCAACCACTTTACTTTTTAGCTGATTAAGTGGCTTAAATCCAACAAAGGTTATTAGTTCACTAAGTATCAGAAACTTGAAATATTTCTTTAACGTGTGTGAAAAGTGCACGCGAGTGCCTTTATTTTGGGATACTGTTTTTGAGTGTATCAACCTACCCCCGAACCGGGATAATTAGAACAATTTATGCGGGATCGTAAAGCAGACTAAAAAAAATCGGATTTATGGTGTCAGGCCTTGACGGGCTGTTGCTCAAACAGATTTTGTTTAAATCAATCAAGTAGTTCTTTATACA
>JALLOG010000077.1 GCA_027717645.1 Desulfobacterota bacterium AH_259_B03_O07 | reverse complement strand
AACATTCGAGGATGACGGATGAGTAAAGTTCGAGAAAATTTATTATTTTTTTGGATTCTGTCCTCGAATTATGTGACATCTACAGAAATGACAAGTTGCGGGTTGTTTCCTATTTAAGAAAGTAACCAGCTGATGTGATTGACCAGCAGGAATTTATATAGATGCCCTGTAGCTTACAGAATCGAGTCATAATTTTATTACAGGGTGTTGCCCTGTCGATTGGACAGGGCAACTCTCAATTTTAATTGACACTAACTTTGATCTGCTTGGGTTTTGCCTCTTCTTTTTTGGGAAGAGTGACTTCTAGGACGCCGTCTTTGTAATTAGCTTTGATATTTTCTGGGTCCACATTTTCCGATAGTGCAAAGCTCCTTGTGAATGTTCCATATTCTCTTTCAACCCTTACGTAGTTATCTTTAGAGACCTTATCCTCGAATTTCTTTTCACCCTTTATTGTTAGGGTATTATCCTTTATATCGATTTGAATATCATCTCTATTGATACCAGGTAGATCTGCACTTAGCTTATAACTGTCTTCAGTTTCGTAGATGTCTACGCTTGGTGCCCATGATCCCTTCTCTAGATCTTCTAATCCATGTGCGGAAAGAGCTCTGGCAGTTTCCGCAAACATTTTGTTGAACCTGTCACTGAAAGTACTAAAACCCCGGTGGGGTTCCCAAACTGATAGTCCTAATCTCATTGCTATTACCTCCTACTATGTTTTTCTTTTCTACTCTGAAGATAATCATGGTTTTATAGGAGTCAAGGAAAACTTTTGACGAAAAAAAACAAATTTCCTGTGTTGCAAGCATCCTTAAATATTGAAATTTTGCTTAATTAGGGCAATTTATATTCTATGAACAAGAAAACTTCATAACAAAATCAACAGGGAGAGCAAGTATGTTAACTGCTGAAAAGTTAATTGAAATTTTAAACCTGAGGCCTCATCCTATGGAAGGGGGGTATTATGCCGAAATATATCGTTCAGAGGATATTATGCCTAAGGCATTTTTACCCGAAAGATATAATGAGGATAAAACATTTGGTACTTCGATATATTATCTTCTCACTGAACACACAAAATCTCTAATTCACCGTTTACCTACGGATGAAATATATCACTTTTATCTTGGGGATCCTGTGAAGATGGTTCAACTATATCCAGATGGAGTCGGTAAAAGGATTATTCTAGGCAATGATATTGTAGCAGGCCAACACGTCCAAATGCTGGTTCCACGAGGGGTTTGGCAAGGTTCACATGTAGTCGATGGAGGAAGCTTTGCTCTTATGGGTACCACTATGGCTCCAGGATTTGATTTTTCGGATTTCGAGGGTGCTGACAAGAAATATATGATAAAACGATATCCCGAATATAAAGATTCGATTTTGAAGCTTACGCCATAAGCACGATGCTATTTTATAAAGCATGTTAAATATTGAGTAATGAAAATGTTATGAATATCATTTTTCATAACGCCAAGCGGGAAGATTGGGAAAGGGGTAAATTTGGAATTCCAGACGAGATAGCAGATTTAGGATAATTTTGAATTTTCTATGTGCCTTCTCACTAAAGTTAAAATAGTGTAATCTACATGAAAGAGCTGTATTCAGACATCACACATTAAAGGAGGGATAATTATGAATAAAATCGCCTTAATCCTAGTATTATTAACGTTGAGTCTCAGCATGGGATGTAAGAAAAAAGATGAGTCTTCTGAGCCGAAGGAGATAGCAGGAGTACCCACAGTTGACGAACAAATGAAAGAATGGCCTGAGGAGCAAGCGGAGAAAGAAAAGGAACAAGCTCGTGAAGCCGGCGAAATGCAGGAGGAAGTTATATCAGAAGCCTTCGAAAAAGAAAAGAAAATCATGGAAGCTGAGGGTACGAAAGAAAAGGAGGGCGGCATAGTTTCTAAGATAGAGGAAAAAACGAAAGAAATGCATGAAGAGCAAGTAAAGAAGGAAGAAATCACAGCTCCTCCTGAGATTGCGGCTGAACTCTGGAATCTAATTCAGACCGAGAATTATACGATGAGATGGAAGATGTGGCCTGGAAAGGAGGCATTCTATAAAGGGACAAAGCCTCATGGAGCACTATTAACAACTTACGTTAATTCAATAGGTTATGATGCAGTTGTGAAGAAAGAAAGTAAATTACCTCTAGGAACCATAATTATTAAAGAAAATTATATGCCTGATAAAATGCTGGGGGCTATAACCGTAATGTATAACCTCGCTGGATTCGATCCTGAGCACAATAACTGGTTCTGGGTTAAATATGCTCCAGACGGAAAACCGATGACTATGGACAAGGATGGAACCACAATGACTCTGGCTGGTAAAGTTCCTGGTTGTATTGGTTGTCATAGTGCATCAAATTCTGGTATAGATTTCATAATGACCACTCCCGAATAAAAGAGGGATTGTTTATATCAAATCTAAAAGGGTTCTATTGACTGATTTGCCTCACGAATTACGAAATAGTTCGAAAGTAAAATTAATGCACCTCCAATTATAATTTCTATTCCAAGTGGTTGAGCAAAAAAAATCGCGGCGAGAATAGAAGCGCTTACTGGTTCTAGTAATAATATTATACCGGCTACTGAGGCATGGATCCTTTGAAAACCTCTAAAGAAAAACAAATGTGGTATTACCCCACCCACTAATGCATAAATTAGTAAGTAGAGCCAGTATTCCGTTTGAAAGTGAATGGTTAATCTGATAAGGCTATTTTGAGTAACAAGAGAAGTAACAATTGCCCACAGCAATAAAAGCCAAATTGCCGAAAAACCCGTCCACCCAAATGTTGTAGTTATAAAATGCTGTTTTTTGATTGTGCTTTTTCTTCCCCAAATTACCCAAAGAGATAGTAATATTCCTCCAATCAATGAAACGATAATTCCTGTAAAAGAGCTGGTCGATTTTATGTCCCAGGATTTCAGAAGAAGAAGTACCCCTAAGATAGCGATAAGGGCTGCTATCATTTTTGTAGGAGTTATCTCCTCATTTAGTAGTAATTTCCCAAATACAATTGTCCAAATTGGTTGGGTGTAAAGCAGGAGTACAACAATAGCGACTGGCACGCCAAGAGCAATTCCACCAAATTGTGCAAGTATCAAAAGCCCACCAATTAGTCCATAAATTGTGAAGAAGAGCAGCATGTCTTTTTTAATTAGAAGGTTACGATTGACTAAAAGCAATGGAAAAAGTACTAAACTTACGATCAACGAGCGATATATAGAAATTTCGAATACGGATAGTCCTAAATTTATAAAGAATTGCCCACCAACAGTGATTGTTCCATACAGAATCGCAGCAATAGTCGCATACAAATATTCTTTTTCTATTGACAGTGATTTCATAAATTTAATATGTTACGGAAAATAAAATATGACTCCGATTTGGCGATATATTATCGCTGTATTATAATTTGAATAATATCATCTGGTGAGGGATTGAGCTAAAAATTTTATTGTTTGGAACTGAGAGAGTTTTTCTGTTTGTAGAGATAAAAAGGAAGAAATAATGAAAATTAATCAAAATAGACAATTCCCTTCTTTTAAATTTTCCTAATTTAAGCTACAATCAATTAAATATGAGTATTTCCTCCCTGCTTTTTGAAAAAGCTAGTCAACAATGGGATAAAATGTTATCGCATCCTTTCCTAAAGGAAGTCGGTAAGGGAACTATAAAAAGAGAAGCTTTTGACTTTTGGGTTGCGCAGGACTATATATTTGTTCGCGAAGCCCTCAGATTTCTCGGGGCTCTTGAGCTCAAATCGCCTGATTATGATATTTCCCTTGTGCTTGCTGATGCATTTGGTGCTTTAAAAAATGAGCTACAAATGTTTGAAGGTTATGCTGCTGAAAGGGGTTTTTCATTACACGTTGAGCCCACAACCACATGTAGATCCTATGTGGATTTCTTAATAGCAACTGCTCTTACAAGGAGTTTTGAAGAAGCCTTTTCTGCGCTTTGGTGTGCGGAAAAGGGGTATTTTGATTCATGGAATGCAGCGAAGAGTATGGCAACTGTGGACAACCCTTATAGAAGATTTATAGATAATTGGACTAGTGACGGATTTAATGAATATGTTACATGGATCGAGAACACCCTAAATCGACTACTGAACGGTAAGCCAGCTAGTGCAATATCATCAATAGAGGAAACATTTTTAATGACTGCAGAGTATGAATGTTTATTTTGGGACATGGCGTATACAAAACGCTCATAACATATTTAATTTTTATTCTATAAACAACTTTTCAAACATAAACCATGATTTATCAAACCAATCATTCCAAACTTATTCTAATAATTAAAAAGAAAAAAGATTTGCTTAAAATCAATGAGTCTAAAGTTTATTAAGGGTAGGAACCTTCTAAAAAAGTTTATCTTTACCATTTGGCTCTGGGATGCCAAGCAAAAATTTTTAAGCATAAGAAAATACCTAACCATGGGTGAAAAAATCTTAGATATTGGTACAGGGCCGGGTAGCTTCTGTTTTCTTTTGAATAAGAGGGGATTTAGTGTGTTCCCCATCGACATTAAGGATCAAAGTCTTACTTGTGAAGTAAATCCTCTTATTTACGATGGAAAAAAAATACCTTTTAACACGGAACATTTTGATATAGCCTTGATCTCTACTGTTCTGCATCACTCACGTAATCCTAAAGAACTTTTATTAGAAGCCAAAAGGGTAGCAAAGAAATTGATCATAGTTGAGGATGTTTATTTAAGTAGTTTTCAAAAATATCTTACCTATATTACAGATTCAATTGTGAACCTCGAATTCTATGGACATCCTCATGAAAATAAAAGTGATCGGGAATGGAAGGCTACTTTCAATGAGGTCGGATTAAAATTGAAAGACACCCAATACAGACGATTCCTTTTATTTTTCAGACAGGCAACTTACTATCTTGAGAAATGAATTCCTAAAATATGATTCTAAATACCTATTGTGAAAGTATTATGGTGGAAAGTCCTTTTTTATTTTCAGTCTCAGATAGCATCCGGAGCAAATTCTAACGAAACTAGGTTAGGCTAGCCATAATGAATATTGAACTGGGCTTTGTACATAGATTTATACCTTCAAAAAATCCTAGAAATAAGAGGACGATTCTTTTGTTACATGGTACAGGTGGTAACGAAAACTATATGCTAAAAATCGGTAGCGTAATTTCTCCCGGTGCTTCGTATCTTAGTCCCAGAGGGAGGATCTTTGAACAGGGCTTAAATAAATTTTGTATCAGAAAATCAGATGGGAAATACGATTTAAATG
This sequence comes from Desulfobacterota bacterium AH_259_B03_O07, assembly GCA_027717645.1. Classification (GTDB taxonomy): domain Bacteria; phylum Desulfobacterota_D; class UBA1144; order Nemesobacterales; family CSP1-2; genus JALLOG01. Next base: position 9,465 of record JALLOG010000077.1, on the reverse strand, counting down.
ATCTTAGAATGAGAACAAGTGAGATGGTTAGTTTTGTAATCAATGCTTCTAGAAAATACAAATTTGATTTAAATACCATTTCAATACTTGGTTATTCAAACGGTGGTACTATTGCAGCGAGTATAATTCTCACCCAACCAGGTATGATAAAGAGGTCGGTTTTATTTCATCCGGGATTTCCTTTTATACCTGATGATCTTCCTGATTTGTCGAATAGTAGGATTTTAATCACCTCAGGTGAGATTGACGATATTGTTAGACCTGAAGAATCTGTCGAATTGGCTAAACTATTAAAAAGGTGCCGAGCAGATATAGAGATTTTTAAACATAAAAAAGGCCATGAGCTAGTAAAGGATGAAATTTATGAGGCAAAAAAATTTTTTGAAAATTAAATTTTAGTAATTAAAAATTCTTTAGAAACTTATGAATTCTGATAACAAACCTAGATTTTCGGTTGGTCAAATTATTCATCATAAGATGTTTAATTATAGAGGAGTGATAATAGATGTTGATCCTATATTTAAGGGATCAGACGAATGGTATGAAATGGTAGCGCGTACACGTCCCCCTAAAGACAAACCTTGGTATCATGTATTAGTAGATGAATCAGAGGCTCGAACTTATGTTGCGGAAAGAAATTTAGAGCCCGATAGAAGCAATGAGCCGATAAATCACCCAGAGCTATATAGTTTCTTTACGGATTATAAAGAAGGCGTTTACATTCCTAAGAGCCTTAATTAATATTATCAATAGAGTTGAGGTGCTTTAATAGGAGTTTGACTATTTATTAGGGGTTTTATCCAATGTCGAAAAAAGTAGAAAAAACTGAAGAAGAGTGGAAAAATCATCTAACTCCTGAGCAATATCACGTAACGAGAAATAAGGGGACTGAAAGACCTTTTTCGGGAGAGTATAATGACTCTGGGGACAAGGGAACATATAGATGTGTATGTTGTGGTGTTGACTTATTTCACTCGGATCACAAATTTGATTCTGGAAGTGGATGGCCAAGCTTTTATACTCCTCTTAATAAAGAAAATATAAAAGAGGAAATTGATAACAGCCTTGGAATGCAAAGAATAGAAGTGCTTTGCGATAAGTGCGATGCCCACTTAGGTCACGCGTTCCCTGATGGACCGGCACCCACTAACATGCGTTATTGCATCAATTCTGTGGCGCTAAAACTTGATAAGGATAAAGACTGAATCAGAGTAGTAACTCTCTAAATTGAACTACCACCAACCATTGCCTCGAGTCTGGCAATTCTCTCTTCAAGTGGCGGGTGAGTGCTAAAAAGTGAAGATAGTCCTTTTCCAAAAAGTGGGCTTACAATCAGCATATGAGCTGTAGAGTCAGCAACTTGTTCATTTACGTTCAGCGGAACCCTTCCGGAGGCCTGACCGAGTTTTCTCAGTGCATTCGCTAGATAAAGGGGATTTCCACATATCTGAGCCCCGCCTCTGTCAGCTCCATACTCCCTGGTGCGTGATATAGCCATACGAATGATCATGGCAGCTAAAGGAGCGACTATTATCATCACAAGTAATGTAAATATGTTGCCTCTTCCCCTACCGCCCCCAAAGATAGCAGCAAACTGTGCCATGTAGGCTAGGTAGGTTATTGCACCTGCAATTGTTGCGGCAATAGTCCCGATTAAGATATCGCGGTTCTTAATATGTGCAAGCTCGTGAGCGAGAACACCCTTTAGTTCTTCTCGGCTAAGTAGTCTCACAATTCCGTTTGTCACCGCAACTGCTGCATGGTCAGGATCTCTACCGGTTGCAAAGGCATTAGGAGCTTCCTGTGGAGTGATGTAAACCTTGGGCATAGGCAGTCCCGCACTTTGTGCTAATTCTTGAATTACACCGTGGAGCTCAGGGGCATCGTCCTGGCTAACTTCTTTTCCTCGATACATGGAAAGAACTATTTTGTCACTCCACCAGTAACTTACAAAATTCATAACCCCTGCTATTATTAAAGCTATGATGGCACCATTCCTGCCTCCTATTGAACCACCGGCCCAAATAAGGATTGCGGATAAAACAGCTAAAAGCATTACACTCTTTAATGTATTCATTATTTTTATTCTCCCTTTTAATAAATAAGACTACTTTTCAAATATAATAACTGAAAATTAAGCATTTTGTATCTGAATTCAAGAGTATTTTTATCCAGATACCATACTGCAAGTCGCGGGAAGTCGGTGTTATATGTCATTGCGAGAAACCTTGTTCCGAAGCAATCTGACACAAAAGTTTAATGGAACGTAGTGAGGAATCTCATGGGATTGCTTCGTCGTTTATCCTTAAACAACTTCAGGATGAACTCCTCGCAATGACCGCTAGATCTTTCTGCTCTCAAGAAGATACCCTGTAGCTTGCTGAGGGGAGCTTCGTTTTCTAATTATCTATTCCAACGGCCTTAAATCACCCAACAGGGTAGGAATCAGCTCAGATACAGTCGGATGAATATGAACCGCTCTCTGTATAACTGTATAGGGTGTCCTTGCGTACATTATATCAATAATACAGTGCACAGCCTCATCACCTTCGACCCCTAGTATTGAGGCTCCTAAAATCTCCTTGGTTTCTGCATCTACGAGTATTTTCATAAAGCCTTGAGTTTCACCCTTTTCTCTTGCTCGACCAACTCTTCTCATCTCTCTTGTCGAAATCAATGCTTTGCGGCCAGATTCTCTTACCTCCTTTTCAGTCATTCCTACTCGCCCAAGAGGGGGATCAATAAAGAGACCGTAGCAAAGTATGCGATCACTTACACGGCGCTGATCATTGCCTAGCAAATTGGCAGCTACAATCTCGTAATCGTTATAGGAAGTGTGTGTGAATGCGCCCTTTCCGTTACAATCTCCTAGAGCCCAAATCCAGGGAATGTTAGTACGAAGTTGGTCATCGACTTTTATAAAGCCACGCTCATCTGTCTCAACGCCAGAATTTTCCAATCCTAAATCACGTGTGTTGGGTGTACGTCCTACCGCCCATAGTAGGTGGGTTCCTACTACTTCCCTGTCACCTGCTTCACAATCGAGATCAACTAATACCCCTTCGTTATGCTTTTCCACATCTATGCATTCTGCATCCAGTCGAATGTTGATGCCCTCATTCTCCAGGATTTCCTTTATTCTCTCAGACACATCTTCATCCTCACGAGGTGTCAATCGGGGAGCCTTCTCTATAATAGTTACCTCGCTGCCAAAGCGTCTATACATCTGTCCGAATTCAAGACCAATATAACTACCTCCTATTATAACTAGGTGCTCTGGAAGAAAATCCACTTCCATCATGCTTGAATTAGTAAAGTAATCAATGTCTTTTTCAATAGCCGTTTCTGGGATATGAGCCCTTGCTCCGACATTAATAAATATCTTGCCCGCCTCGAGAATCTCATCACCAACACTTACCGTTTTACTATCAACAAAGCGCGCGTGTCCTTCATATACTGTTAGATTTTCTGTCCCTTTCAGCCAATTTTCGACATTTGAGTTTGATGTTCCGGAAACTTCGTCTTTTCTTGCCTTTACTTTCTTCATATCTACTTTTATTGAACCATCAATAATCACTCCGTAGTCTTCTGCACGCCTTGCCATATGTGCTGCACGAGCGCTTGCGACTAGAGTTTTGGTTGGTATACAACCTGTGTTGACACATGTACCTCCAAACAATTTCCTTTCGATTATAGCCACATTCCATCCAGCAGCAGCTAGCCTCGCTGCCAATGAAGGTCCAGATTGCCCCGTGCCTATGACAATCGCATCATATTTCTTAGACATAAAACTCCTCCCTTTAAATTTTAATAATATCGGAATGTCATTTATCTATTTATTTTATACAATCAGAATAATTTTTGTTCTAACTTGATAGATAGCTTTAGCCTGATACAGGGAGTAGCCTTTTTTCTAAGATTAACCCTCACATTGCTGAATGTGCAATTGATTATAGAGATTGCCGTTCAGACTAAAGTAGTTTATATGTTTTATGTGCTACTCTATCTAGTAAGAGAGCTTTCTAGAGTAGCTATATTAGTATTAATGGCCAATTAAATAGCAATTAAATAGGGACAGATATCCCTATTTATTAAAGTGGTCATAGCTCCAAGGAAACTTTGAAGATTTACCAGCACCTATCTTTAGGAGATATCGAAGGAAGGTATAAAGAAATCTACATCTCTTGTCCTGATCGAGGATTGATAACTTATATTTTTAAAATATTCTTTATACAGAAAAATACACCAGCTACCAACTATTACTATGTGGTCCAATAAATTGTGGGCTTCTAACCTTTTAAGTATTTCTTCTAATATTTCAAAATTCTTCTCTTCCACGTAATACACCATTTAGATAACGTATTTGTTTTTTTAGTTTGGATATTGAGCTACGATATTGAGCTCTCTTTTCCTTAATTTCTTTCCATCTTTTTACCTCATTTTTGGGCAAATCGGATACTTTGCTCTTATAAATTGCGACAAATTTCCCATTATCTCTATATACACGATAATAATAATGGTTACCTTTGATTTCTCTTTTTTGAAGACTCCCTTTTGGGAGCTTCGCTAATTCACGTTCATATTGCTCTTTCATTTGTTTAGAATTTTGCAACTCTTCTCTTAATACGCTTTTTATGACCATGACGACCACCTTTGGGAGTTACTATACGAATGCCCAAACTATGACTATTGTATAGTAACCATTTTTATCACGCAAAACAAGTGACTTTACTTACGAGCTATACTAGGTGTGATCTCTAGAGCTCATGTGAATAAAGTAACAAACGCTATTATCAGATATCTAAGACATTTCACTTATTACACCTGCATTAAGCAGGTTTTTATCTAGTAGTTAATTAAACATATTCCAAAAATCATTGAAGGGTCTACATAAATAAATGGGGACGACTGACACTATTTAATTTTCCTATATTCACTTATCCAATTTAGATACTTGAATCTATTCTCTTTGTTCTCAAAGATCTTCTGACGGTAATTTCCTCTCTGGGTGATATGATATGGATAATTCGGAACTACTATTCTGGTAGTTCTTGGCATAAATCGATATTAGTTGCTAAAGATGAGCCTGTCAATAAAAATAGTGTCTGTCCCTATTTATATCCTATTTATATTTACCTATGTCCCTATTTATTATTTACCTAAAAGCCACTTGCAACGTGACATTGAATTAATGACATTGTCACTTACGTTTCATCAGGAGAAATTTGGATAAAACCCTGAACCTCTTTTTGCCAGAGCAAACCAAAAATCAAATTGTATAGAGCAAATAATTCTAAAGAAAAGGGGAGATAGCCGCCATAACCCAGTAATGGCATTTCAAAGATACGTAGAAAGTCAACGGATGGTACTTGATAGACCCATTTAGGGTAAGAATAGAAATTCCACATCTCCCAGAAGAAACCACAAATCAAGCAACCAACACACAGTGCCAACACTGGTCGCCAATCACCCTCAGCAGTGTAATTAATTAGAGAACGATTTCCTAGCCATACATTAAGTGGCTCCAGAATAAAATAGATTGATAGCCAAAGAAGGAAGAAAAAATAAAGTGGCCAGAGTAATACCAAGGCCAGCATCAGCCAACCTGTGGCAAAGAAACCAAGCAACGTCGCCTTAGTCGGGATAAATAGTGGGCCAATCTTAATTTGCTTAAGCCAATCGAATGTGCAGACTAGCTCTGCTGTGCCGAATACGGCTGGCATAATTGTCGAAAAACTAAGAGAGGCCAGCACAACGTATTGTAGATCAGTAAGGAAATTTTCACCATCATAATACCAATTTTGTGTGCGTCGGTTTATCAACTCGAAGAGCCACCAAGACAGAGATGAAACTAAGAACAACTTAACGTATGCACTAAATCTGCGGGTCAACGGTGAGTTACCTTTACGACTAAAAACTAGTGCATCAACAGTGAGACAGTACCCCAACCAAAGAGGAAAAAAGGCCCAGTGTGTGCGTAAACCAGAGAACGACCAGTTCACTATCCAGAAAACTAGTATCAACCCTAGCCCTAGCCAGCCATGGGCAGGCCAGTTTTTAATTAGCATCTTTTAAAACATTTTGTTTTGTTATTTACTTTCATCTTCCATGCCTGCTTCAAAACTATGACTGAAGCTATCAATGATTTTAAAGGCTTCGTCCTATCTATTGGTATAAGGATAATATAATGTTATTGTTTTTGTCATATTTTTTCCTATCCAGTTATCCGTTAATCAGAATAAGTTAGTTATTATGAAGAACAGTGTACGTCGAGATAAGCTATGATTAGCGTATATACTGCTCCGCATTAAGAACCTAATAGAAATAAGCTAGTAAAATACTTTGAATAAAGCAAAAGGAGGGGGGGAGCTTAGTTGTGAACTTGATAAGTGGGTTCATTATTACAACAGTAGGTACCTGCATTCTGCACATGGTTACCGTACACCAGTTCAGGCTCAGGAGGATTATTATAGAAATCATTCCATAAATTCAAACGCTGCTTGAAAATGAACTAGGCAATACAAATTCTTGAATCATAAAATGATTCAGTGAAAAAACTTGCTTACAAATTCTTCAGTTATACTATTAAATATATTAAGAATACTAATAATTGGAATGGAGGGAGAGATAAATGAAAATATTTTTAACTTTTCTAGTTTTCTCTGTACTTTTTGTAGGAACAACGTCAGCACAAACTCGTCCTAATGCTATTGTCAGTGGGGTAGGGGGAAACGCAGTGCTTGAAATACTCTTCTTTGACCCGTTACCATCACAACGGGCTAACCTTATTGATCCTAAGGGTGTGGCTATTAATCCAGACGGTAAGACGGCTTACGTAGCTGACCTTAACAACAATGATTCCTTGAATGTATCTGTAATAAAAACCTCTGACTTTACTATGGTTGAAACTGTGAATATTACATGTGGAAACAGTACAGATTGTGGTACTCCTTTCTACTTAGCAGTGACTCCAGATGGTAAGTTTGTTTATGTAGCTAGCGGATCGTTGCAAGGTGCAGTATATGTAATACGGACATCTGACAATACGCTGGTTGATACTGTGGATGTTGGTGGTGGTCAGCCTATTGGTGTGGCAGTGACACCGGATGGTAAATTTGTTTATGCCACAAACGCCGAGCTAGGCAATGTGTCTAAAATAGACAGATCAAGCAACAAAGTGGTTGCTACTGTGGATGTTGCTGGTGGTCAGGGTCAGCCTTTCGGTGTAGCAGTGACTCCAGATGGTAAGTTTGTTTATGTAGCTAACTTTAATTCCAATAACGTGATTGTAATAGATGTAGCAACCGATACGGTTGTTGAAACTGTGCCTGTCGGTAGAGTTCCTCAAGGCATCGCTGTGACTCCAGATGGTAAGTTTGTTTATGTAGGTTCTTCTCCCATCTCTGTCATAGAAGTAGCAACTAATAAGGTGGTTGATACTGTTGATTTAGAAAATAATGCTACGGGTGTGGCAGTGACCCCGGATAGTAAGTTTGTTTATGTCACAAACGGAGATGAAGTAACTGTAATAGAAACCTCTGACAATAAAGTGGATGGTAGTGTGAAGCTTGATACGCCTTGGGGTATAGCTGTAGTCCCCGATACGGATAATGACGGGGTGGCTAACGGCATTGATGCCGATTCCGATAACGATGGAATACCGGACAGCATGGAAACCGCCACAAACCAAACCAATGCTTTAAACTCCACGCGGATGGAGATACCGGAAGGCACTGACGGGGATGGAATACCGAACGAGCGCGACCTGGATTCAGACGGGGACGGTCTTCCCGACCATATAGAAGGCGGAGGGGATAATGATATGAACTCTGACGGCACTGCAGACGGTTTTGTAGATTCTGATGGCGACGGGCTCCACGATGCTCATGACCCCCCCCAGGGAGGAACTTTACTACCACTGCCGGATACTGATGGCGACGTAACACCCGACTTTGCAGATAGGGATTCCGATAATGATGATTTGTCAGACACTAATGAAACCGTAAACTGTATTGACGCAAACGATGACGGCATACTGGATAATTCCGGAGACGGAAACAACGACGGTCTTGCGGACAGCGTACATCCCGAAACAGGCGAACCCTGTGTGTTACTGGATTCCGATGGAGATGGATTATTTGACCATCTGGACGAGGAGGACAGCAGAGGTAATGGCAGCTCCTCTTGCGCAATAGCACCATCCACAGCGTCTAACATTTCTTTTCCGGTGTATATGCTATTACCCGCGTTCATTCTAATCGCTAGGTTATGGAGAAAAAGAAGCAACTAAAAGCAAATTCAATATATTTTGGCTTCAAAAGCGTGTCTAAGGCTTCTTAAGATTGGAAGATAAGCTTAATGTTTTGTTAGTTTAGAACTATGTAAGTAAAAGATTTTGTGAAAATCACAGGGATAACTCCACTCTTTAAAAAAACCAACTTAAACAGAGCTTGACAAAAGGGGAGCAGTACCAACCCAAACCACCAACTCATGCCAACTCTTACCTGCATTAAAAGTCATTAAAATTCAACCCTAACACGTGATATAGTGTCTAATTAAAGGCTCTATTCTGCTTAAAAGGGGGTGAGGCCTATGATTGTTAATTGGTGTTTTTGTTAATTCTTAGCAGGGTAATGAATAAATACGGAGGTATTAAGATATAAACATCGTAAGACATATATTTAACGTTAAATTAATAAGTATCATTGCAATGGGTGCATTTCTATTTGCAGCCACAGCAACTACATCCGCCTTTGACTTCTTCAATATATGATTAGGAATGCCCCTGTAAATATAATAAATCACTCCGGAACACACGCGTTCTACGCTTCCTGTTCCCAGGTTTCGCTTCCGGCTTCGTACTAGACGATTGTTTTAGTGTGAATGGCGGCACCATACTCCGTGGGTTTAACGGCACGTGCTTCACGACCCTTACATTCGACAGCGACACCAGAGATAATGCGGCATAGGAAACGGCTGTTGCCGATTTGAGTATGACTGCGAAATCACAGTCTTCCGCGAATCCGTAGTATCCATCGACATTGTCTTACTATCTGAAGAACAGGAGGACGCATGCGGAGCCGAGCAACTAGAGATTGCTAGCTCTCATGGTCTAACCTGCGACTAACCTATAATCCACCAAAAGCCCATTGATTCCAACGTCTAACGTACACTCCAAGCTGGCGGGAGATTAATTCTCCTTCCGGCTCTTGCTCATAAAGCCAGATAGGTTGTGTTTCAATTTTTCTCACCCTTAACCCAAAATACAAAACTGGGGTTATAATTAATATAGAAACAGTTTGAATTTCTTTTGTATTAGGGGTGTCATGGGATTGGTCATTTAGTGTTCCACCTTCCGTATTGAAAGCCCCGGGGTTCTGATCCTTGGGGCTTTTTATTACTCACCACCACATAATTACAAGAAAACCAGCAATAATTATTGAGAGAAATGTCAAGTCGTAGAAA
>JALLOG010000076.1 GCA_027717645.1 Desulfobacterota bacterium AH_259_B03_O07 | reverse complement strand
ATTGTGTAACCTATGTACCCAGTCTATTCTGTTACCCAGGTGCCCGGTTTGGACCTTTTTTTATCTTCTCCCCACAGTGGCGAGAGATTTCCTATCTTTCCTGACAAGGGAAACGAAAACTTTTAAACTTCCTACATTTTTCAATTGGGTTAAGGTGATGATAATAAAGTGTACAACCATTCTAACCATCTGCTTTATTGGTTGGGAGAAAATATGAAGATTTACTCAACAAATAATGTACACCGCTTGGTTTCTTCCCCCTTGAGGGGTATTAAGAGGGGTGTATCTTTTAAATGTAGCGGCGACCTGAATGTCGCTAAAAACAGAAAATATGTTAATCGCGCCTAGAAGCCGCTCCTACAAAGAATGGCAATTTATGAACTACCTCTCGAAGGTCTAGGTATAAACGGTATAATCTAGAATTATTATTGTAGGGGCGTTCAATTGAACGCTCCTACCAAAAACAAAAGGAGAGAATAATGTCTGAGAAAGCTATTAACAATGAAATGAATTGGGATTTATCAAGCTACTTTCCCCAGTTTAATGGACCTGAGATGAAAGAATTTAAGGACGGTTTGAAGAAGGATATTGCCGCGTTAAGGGAGAAAACCTCATCATTATCCACACTGGATAAATCGAATCTTAAAGATTGGGAGGAGGTATTCTTAAAGAATGAGGACATCCTCAGGCGTTATTCACATCTGGGTTCTTATGTCGGTTGTTTAGCTTCTTGTGACGCAAATAACGAAGATTATCTGAGGGAAGAAGCAGAATTGGCTGTTATGAATGCTGAATTTGCAAAGCTCAAGGTTGAATTGCTGAGAGCAGTCAAGGATGCAGAGGATGATGTGTTAGAATCATTTGCAAAAAGTGAAACTTTTAATAACGCCAGATACTTCCTAAACAGGATGCGGGAAGAATCAAGGTTCAGGATGAGACCGGAACATGAGATGCTGGCAGAAGACCTGGGTATAGATGGGATTAATGCCTGGGGAAGGCTTTATGACACCGTATCCGGAAAGCTTGAATTCGATATGGAATTCCCTGATGGTACGGTTAGGCGACTTCCAGTCTCACAGCGCCGATCTCTCATGGAAAGCCCGGATCGCAGGATACGTAAGGCTGCATTTGAGTGTGGAAATTTGGCATGGAAAAGTGTAGAAGACATAGCTGGGTCGGCCATAAATGCTATTTCTGGCACTCGCCTTACTCTCAACCGTTACAGGGGGGTTGAGCATTTCCTTGATATAGCTCTTTTCCAGTCTGCCATCACACGTAAGACGCTGGATGCAATGTTCGAGGCGATATATTCAGAGATAGATTTGCCTAGGAAGATTCTAGGCCTTAAGGCTGAGACAATTGGCTCTAAAGGAATCTCCTGGTTTGACCTTGGTGCACCACTCTCATTTCCTCGGCAAGATAGTATTTCTTGGGAAGAGGGCAAGGCCCTCGTCGGATCTTCATTTAAGAGGGCTTTCACTAGCCTCGGGGAATTCATTCAAATGGTTATTGACAAGAACTGGATAGAATGGGAGCCCCGCACAGGCAAACGACCTGGGGGTTTTTGTACAGGATCATTGCTTACTAATGAGTCGAGGATTTTTATGACATTCAACGATTCAATTGGAGATGTGCTTACACTGGCTCATGAAGCTGGTCATGCATTTCATAGCCATGTAATGAGTGACCTTCGTCCATACGCTAGGAACTATCCGATGACCCTTGCAGAGTCTGCTTCTACCTTTGGTGAAATGATTCTAACAAATGCATTACTTCAAGACTCTTCAATAGATGATGAGCAGAAAGCCCTCATGTTGGATATGGAAATAAATCAAGGAGCAATATACCTCATGGATATTCCTGTACGTTTTGAATTCGAAAAAGCACTTTATGAAGAACGTGAATTTGGTGAGCTGAGTGTTAGCCGCCTTAAGAATTTAATGATCGAGACTCAGAAACATGTATTTGGTGAAGTACTTGAGGAAGGAGGTGAAGACCCTTATTTCTGGGCATCAAAACTTCATTTTTATATTACTGGTGTTACGTTCTATAATTTTCCTTATACATTCGGCTATCTGTTAAGTCGGGGACTATATTCGTTGTTTCAAAAGGAGGGCGGTGATTTTCTTCCTAGATATGAGAAATTTCTTTGCCTAACTGGATCCGACACCGCAGTTAATGTTGCAAAGAGAAGCATTGGTTGTGAACTTGAAAAACCCGATTTTTGGGTTGAAGCAATACACAGCCTAGATGAACCCTTTGAAAATTTGAAAGAGTTGATTCATAGGATAAAGCATCTTCCCGCGAATTCTTAAAGAGTTTTCAATTTAGGATAATAGAGTTAATTAGTACCAAATTATTTTTTGATCGTTACGCGGAAGTTAAGGAGATATCTACCACCAAGGATACCATAATTGCCAGCATATAAATTATGGATACGCCAAATGCTTTGCGATAACCTGAATTTTTAAGTACGCACTTGATGATAACGTATTGAAAATAAATCCCAAAAATAATGGCCACAATCGCATAAAAAGCGGAGCTATATCCAAGAAACCAAAGTGAAAGAGAGAGTGGAAAAAGCGATAGAGAATACAAGAGCATTATTATGTTTGTGTATTTAGTTCCAAATGCAACAGGCATTACCGGCACACCGGCTTTTCTGTAATCGTCTCTATACATTTGAGCGAGAGCCCAGAAGTGCGGTGGCTGCCAAAGCATCATAAAAATGAACAATATTAGACCACTAATCCCCAGTTCCGGTTTTACAGCCGAGTATCCGATGAGAACCGGAAGGGCTCCGGGAATGCCTCCAAGTATTGTTCCATAAGGAGAGCTGCGTTTTAAATAAAGAGTATACAGAAGCGTATAACTCAGTATTGCGGCAATGATGAGAATACCGTTTACAATGTTAATAAAATAAAAAGAGATAAAGAGTGAAATGAATATAAATAATAGTGCAATAACAAGTGCCAACCTTTCACCCACGACCTGCATTGCCTCAACTCGTTTCTCCAACCTTTTCATGAGGATATCAACTTGCTTGTCCAATATGTTGTTTAGTATCGCAGCTCCACCCGCGCTCAAGAGTAATGACAAAATACAATAAAAGATTAGATCAAATGGCGGGATGCCCTTGTATGCAAGCACAATTCCAGCGAATCCTGTAAAGGCTACACTCAGGATAATTCTAGGTTTTAATAGAAGTAAAGTTGAAACTGCAATCTTTCCTGGTGCCCGTTCTACCTTTTCCATTATATAAATATTTTTTATTGAGTTTGTTTACTAAGTAGATTATGCATAACTTTCTTTCATCTCTTTAAACCAAGTATAAAGGATGGCGCCGAGTAACAAAAGAGCTATTGAGATATGAAGGGCTGTAATCAAGAAGAAAAGTTTGGTGTGAATGATTCCTATACCGACAATAATTTGAAGAACAATAAGAAGAATCATAGCCATGATAATTGACCGATAAGATTTAAGTCTAGGATTTAAAAACGAAAAAGCATAAATTGATAATACTCCAAAAAAAATCAAATATGCAATTACCCTGTGTACGAAATGAGTGAGGACAATCCCTGAGAGCTGAGGGGGAATCCAGTATCCTAAGCATTTTGGAAAATCAGGGCATGCAAGTCCGGCATCAGAGTGTCTTACATATGCTCCTAAAACCAACTGAATAAACATTAAAAGAACCAGAAAGAAGAATAAACCACTAAAATTCCCTAAAGTAAAAACAGGCTTCTTATCTCTACCATCAAAAACGGCTAAATAAATGGTGAGAGAAAATAATATTATAGCAATTCCAAAGTGAAGTGTTGTTATATCAACCGGGAGTTTTAATAATACTACTATTCCACCAAGAATTATCTGAGATAAAAGCAGAAAAACCGTAATTATAGGTATTATTTTAGTCGGCCCTGGGTAATTACGAAACCTTTTATAAGACAGTACAATGAGGAAGATAGAAGCAACGGCACCGATTACTCGGTGCATGAACTCCATGTATATATCCCACCTAAGTGGTGGAAGAATCTTTCCATAGCAGAGAGGCCAATCTGGACATGCCAGTCCTACTTTAAGTCCAGCAACTATATTTCCCCATACCAGCAGGAGAAATATTAGTAAAACTGTGATCTTTCCGAGCATTAATTTTTAGGGTGTGACTCTATAGAAGACGTCACTGATCGTTAAACCTATTAGGAGAGCAAGCAGCCCCAGCGGATAGAGTGCGAATATCCAAGTGACCTTATCTTCGTGTCTCAAGTGCATAAAGAAGAGAGCGACAAGCGCAGCCTTTACTGAGGCGACAGTGAGCGCAATAACTATGTTTAATAGGCCAAAATCAATGTATGAAACCCAAACTGTTACCCCAGTTAATACCGTTAGTGCAAACCAAACTAAGAAGTAGACTTTGATACCAATATGGTGTTGTTCTGCATGTGCTTTTACTTCCATAAATGAAGCGACCTCCATTCAAGCAATTAAATAAAGAAGCGGAAATAAATAGATCCAGATAAGATCAACCAGATGCCAGTAAAGTCCACCAATTTCAATTGGGGCATTATATTTTTCCGTAAACTTTCCCCTTATGTTAAGGACAAGCAATACTGCTAGGATTATTACACCTACAAGCACGTGCAACATGTGAAGCCCTGTCATCATATAATAAAGTGCAAAGAAGATGCTGGTGCTGGGGTATATATGATGTTCAAACTTGGCTGTGTATTCAAAGTATTTATTTATCCCAAACATTACACCGCATATAATCGTTATAGCCAATAAAATCGAAAGGAGATTTCTTTTTCCTTTTTGAATAGAAGCGACCCCAAGTGCCATTGTCAAGCTGCTAAAAATTAGTATGACGGTGTTGGCAGCACCAAGCGTCTTGTTGAGTTCATGATGTTGCTCCTCAAACAACACCGGATACTTAGCACGAAAAATTGTATAAACTGCAAAGAGACCGCCAAACAGAAGAAGTTCTGTAGCCAAGAATAGCCACATGCCCAACTTAGAGGATTCATATCCAACGGCCGGATCTATATGATGAACGTGTCCGTGTTCTATTCCTATTTCTTCCATTTATTTCTCCGTGTTTTGCTTCTTACCATAGCCGTAAGTCCAATCAGTTACATGTGGAATCTCTTCAAAGTTTTCATGGGGAGGAGGTGAAGGTACCGACCATTCTAAAGAAAGAGAATTATAGGGATTTTGAGGTGCCTTTTCCCCGTTAAACAGTCCCTTTATAAGATTTACTACTACAATAAAAATACCGATGCCCAAAATCCATGAACCAATTGTTGAAAGTTCATTGAGTGTTTGGAACTCTGGTGGGTAGGTTGCATACCTTCTAGGCATTCCTTGAGTCCCCAAGATAAACTGGGGAAGGAAAGTCAGATTGAATCCAACAAATACTAAAAACCAGGCAATTTTTGCAATATTCTCATTAAACATCTTTCCAAACCATTTTGGATACCAGAAGTGAAGTGCGCCAAAGAAACCCATGACGGTTCCACCTACCATCACGTAGTGCATGTGTGCAACTATGAAGTATGTGTCATGAAGATGCACATCAGCGGCTAGGGCACCAAGGAAAACACCGGTAAGACCACCAATGGTAAAGAGCCAAATGAAAGATAGCGCATAAAGCATTGCTGAATGAAGCCAGATTGAGCCCTTATAGAGAGTTGCGGTCCAGTTAAAAACCTTTATGGCTGTTGGAATCGCAACGAGAAAGGTCAGAAATGAAAAAATGGTTGCAGCGACTTCTGATATGCCTGAGGTAAACATATGGTGCGCCCAGACGAAGAAGCTGATGAGTGCAATTGCAAGACTCGAATATGCTATCGCTTTATAACCAAAGATGGGTTTTCTCGCAAAGACCGGGATAATCTCTGAAATAACGCCCATAGCCGGTATGATCATGATATATACAGCAGGGTGTGAGTAGAACCAGAAAAAACCCTGAAAAAGAATAGGATCTCCACCCTTTGCTGGATCAAAAAATCCGATGCCTAGAGTTCTTTCGGCGATAAGTAGAAGAAGTGTTATTGCCACTACAGGTGTTGCAAGAACCTGGAGAATGGCTGTTGCATAGGAAGCCCATATAAAGAGGGGAAGACGATGCCACGTCATACCAGGAGCCCTTAATTTATGGATGGTGACTATAAAGTTGAGTCCAGTTAGAATTGAAGAAAATCCAAGTACAAAAATCCCCAAGGTAATCATAATGACGTCGGTTTCAGTTTGGATACTATAAGGAGTGTAGAAGGTCCAACCAGTATCCGCTGGTTTTAAAAGGGCTATGAGAATAATGATAGCTCCTAGCAAATAAATCCAGTAACTTCCGAGATTAAGGCGTGGAAAAGCTACATCCCGAGCTCCTATCATCAGTGGGATAAGAAAGTTTCCAAAGCTTGCAGCGAGTCCAGGTACAATGAAGAGAAATACCATAATTGCACCATGCAGAGTAAACAGCACATTATACGTATGCGGATCCATGATGTTTTTCTCGGGAGTAAGAAGCTCAAATCTGAACGTTAGCGCAAAGGCACCTGCTATAAGGAAAAAGGTTGAAATGGATACAAGATACATGATTCCTATTCGTTTGTGGTCTGTTGAAAGTATCCAGGAAAGAATCCCTGTCTTTTCTAAAAATGGCACCGGTAAGGTCTCGGCAACTGTGTGGTTTGCCATAGAAAAGTCCTCCAATGGTTTATAAAATTTAATTTAGAGTTTTCATATAAGCAATTAAAGCTGATATATCATTATCACTAAGTATTCCTTTAAATGAAGGCATAACAGGCGGATAACCTTTTACCGTTTTGCCTTGAGGTTCTAGTATAGACTCCCTTACGTAATTTTCATCGGCTGTAATTATTTCACCATCCTCCAATTCTGATTCTCCTCCAATTAATCCTTTGAATGTGGGACCTACTAATTTGCTTCCATCTAAGCTATGACATGCGTTACAGCCACTATTAGCATAAATTTGTTCCCCTCTTTCCGCTGGAGAAAGTGAAGCCACTCCCTCTTCCTCTTCCTCACCTTTTTCCCATCTGTCGTAAGCCTCTGGGCTCAAAACAATAACTTTGCCAAGCATTTTTGAGTGCCCCGTTCCACAGTATTCTGCACAGAATAGTTGAAAGGTTCCAACTTTTGTAGGAGTAAACCAGAGTTGAGTATATCTACCCCCCATTAGATCCTGTTTTACACGAAAGGCGGGGACGAAGAAACTATGTAAGACGTCGTCGGATCTCATTACCATCTTTACTGGTCTATTTTGTTGTACGTAAAGCTCATTTAATGTTTTTTTACCATTATAATATTCAAACTGCCAAAGCCATTGTTTAGCAACTACATTAATTTCCGTGGCTTCTTTAGGCGGAGTTCTCATGTCTTTGAAGACTACAAAGCCATATACGAAAATCACCATCAGCAGGATCGAGGGAATTACCGTCCATATCAATTCAAGTGTTAGATTTCCGGTTATATATGGAGTTTCTTCATCGTCCCCTCTCCTCCTATATTTTATAGCAAAATAAATAAGAA
Organism: Desulfobacterota bacterium AH_259_B03_O07; assembly: GCA_027717645.1. Taxonomy (GTDB): domain Bacteria; phylum Desulfobacterota_D; class UBA1144; order Nemesobacterales; family CSP1-2; genus JALLOG01. Next base: position 7,496 of record JALLOG010000076.1, on the reverse strand, counting down.
AAGTTGAAATAATAATGAAGAAAATTAAAGAAATTATTGTTATAAACCATAAAACACCATCAACTTTGCTAGCCAAATTTGAAGCTACTTCAGGTAACCAACTCATCTAAACCCTTTTTGACCTCCATAACTATCAAGACTATTTTCTCTCTCTTTTCCAGTAATAGGTAAGGAGTAGGCCCAAAGATAAAAGAGTTATTATCCCACCTGCTTTTACAACTTTCAAAGCTTGAAGTGCATATCTTTTGCCTATTGGATCAAATTGATAACAAAAAAGTAGAATTTTATTTAAAACTTCTGAAGAACCTATCTTTCCGTCAGATGCCTCCAGAAGGGAAAGTTTTACCTCCTTGGGTTCATATTGAACTCCATAGAGATAACGTGATATTGTCGCTTCAGGAGTAACGAATATTAGAGTTGACGGGTGTGCGAACTCCACACCATCTTTCTTATAGTTAAATCCTACTGCTTTGGTCAAATTAGTAATGTTTTCCTGTTCTCCTGTAAGAAAAAGCCAATGGTCTTTAATGGAATTCTCCTTATTCAATTGATTACGAAACTTTATAGCCCTTTCCTTCGCTAATTCCGGTTTTTCAATAGGATTAAAACTTATAGTTGCAATTTTGAAGTCTTTCCCGATAGTAAGTGAAGAAAGCCCGTTGATAGCTTCTGATATGCCGCCCATTGCAAGGCTACATATTCTAGGGCAGCTATAATAAGCAAGGGATAGGATCAATGGTTTGCCATCTTGAAATAAGTCCTCGAGAACTATTTGATTTCCATCTTCGTCATAGAATCTTAAGTCGAGAGGCAGTGTTTCTCCCAGTTTTTCGTTTACACCGATGTCTTTAACATCTGCTTCGTTTGTGATGGCGTAACCATTGACAGTATAAGTTAAAAGAACCAAGAAAACTAATATCTTTAGCAGTGTTTTTGGAGTCATAAAAGATCTAATCATTGTGGAAAGTTAATCTAAGTAACCAGTAAGTTCTAATCATTAAAATCTTAGGAATTTGTTCATAACCAACCGTGATCAATTCGTCTTTATTCGACGTTTCAAGTCAATGTAAACGAGTCAGAAATCTGAAACTTTTCTGTGATTAATCCCCATCTACCCATATAATCACCAAGAAGGACGGAGATGAGTTTAGCTGAAACTGTTATTCTGTCAAGTGATGTTTAGGGACTATTTCCTGTACTGCTCCCCTTTTGTCAAGCTAGGTTTAAGATGGAATTATGAAGAATGCAAGGCTTCCTAGCCATTCTGAAGAACTCCTGCCTATATGGTTTTCTGTCAAAAATCTAACTTATACTATGGACCTATTATAGGGGGCAGGTTAGAGCTTCATAAGACTTTCAAAACCTTTCACATGGTTTCCACTCAATGTCTATTCGTCCTGGCAAGGTGCGGCAAAAAATCAATGGGCGGCCCGCTCCATATCCGTGTGGCCCATGATTTTTAGCCTTATTCACCTTGCAATTCATCCGGGACATATAGAGCGAACTATTACCAAAAGGAGAAAGACATGGCAGGCACATATAAGAAAAACCGTAAGGAAAAACAACTACCGGCTTTTATCGCCTATCACGTACCAGAAAATGCCTAAAACTGAATGTGACAACTGCGGTGGCGAATATTACTGGCAATGGGAAGAAGCCTAGACGGTAATAAATACAGACGGACGTAAGGCAATTATCCACTAAATCAGAACGGCGGTGGATATTTCCCAAATTAGCTATCAATGTCGTTTCTAATTCGATTATAAATCAGACACAACCCTTAATATCATCCACGAAATATATAGAATTAATATGAAGACCGCGTGTTTCCACTCTTGAGAATACTTGCTCCCCCCACCCCCTACGGTGCGTGGGCTAGTTCACGGAGCCAGTTATAGTGCGAGCGGACACCGTCCAGGAATCCGCCGTGAGCGGAATACGGGACGCCGTACTCTTTGCAGGTTTCCTCAACTATACGTGACATTTCCGGATAGTTTATGTGGCAAATCTTAGGGTGCAGGTGATGCTCTACCTGATAGTTAAGCCCGCCGAGGTACCATGTGAGTAACTTGTTGCCTCTGGCAAAATCCACTGTTGTGTATATCTGATGAACAATCCAAGTCCTGTCCATTATCCCCGCTTCTTCGTCCTGCATCGGAAATTCGGCTTCCTCAACACAGTGCGCGAGCTGGAACACGAGGGACATTATCACACCCTGCATCATCGCTATTAATACATAAAATCCAATCACGTAGGGAACAGGATAATATAATGACGGAACCACAAAAACTATGATGAAGAAGAATATCTTCCCTCCAAAGAATATAACAGCGTCCATTCCTTTGGGGCGTTCTATATCGTGACCGTTTAACTTGCCGGTGAAGTAATTGTAGAAATCATCTATCAAGTGCCATTTAATAGCGAGGAATCCGTAGAGGAACCAAATATAAATGTGCTGGAATCGATGGAAAAAGTATTTCTTCTGATGGGGAGTGAACCGCGCGAATACACCAACCTCGACGTCACCGTCATGCCCTGTAATATTAGGATAGGAATGATGATCGTGGTTATGTTTAAAGTTCCATATGTATGAGCTTCCACCGATCAGATCAAGCCAGTGACCCATAAGTTTATTAACAATTTTATGTTTTGAATACGCACCGTGAATAGCATCGTGCATCACATTAAACGAAAGGGCGTTAAGAGCGAAACTGAGTGATACCGAAGCCAGAATAATGCCCCAAACAGGAAGACCTGAAAAAACTATAAGACAGTAGGAAACAATAACCCAAGATATAGCCAGAAAGGACTTTAGGTACATATTGAAGTAGTTCCTCTTTGTGTTGGATGTGTTCTCAAGGTAAGCGTTTACCCTCTTATTAAGCTCTCTTTCAAACCCGCTATTTGGAGCAAAACGTATTTTTACGTTTGATTTTGGTTCAGCAATAGAACCTGTGGCCGTAGCAGAAGTTGCATTTGACATGATTTTTCTGTTCAGATTATACAAAGTCCGGCGCCCGAAACCTTGGAGGGTTTTCTTCAAAAGCCTAAATAATTACTGATTTGCGTATATATTTTGAAACCGTGTAATTTGATTAGGGCCGGGAATATTCCTTTAACTATCTGTAAATATTTATATATTGCGCCTAGGAAAATGAGCCGGGTTTGTATATTGTCCTCTTTTGTGTGTACTAGCACTGTTATCACTGTCCTGGAAACCTGAGACCGAGCTAACAACAGCACTGTGAATTTGGACAACATTATATCATTTCAGTCAATAAGTACAATAGTAAAGCTGTTGTTGCAAGTTAATATCCGTATCCGTGTCAGGCTTGTATTGTTGTATTATCATCTTTTTGTAGGTCTAACTTTTCTAATATTCTATTTAATTTTTTACGTGCTTGCTCATTTCCCCTTAAATTCTCTCTATACCCATTCACTTCCCTGGTAATGCTTGTTATATCTCTATTAATCCTATGTGAATAATCTGTAAGGGTAGTATTTGTATTTTCCTTAGGAGCGTTATCATGTTGAGAGCGGAATCGAGTTAAATAAATTTCATTATTCTACATAAACAAATAATTTTACTACGAAATTTCAGAAGCAGCTTTCAGCTACGATTATATCGCGCTAAGCCTGTCTAAGTCCGCCGATGGGATGAAGCTCCTACAAATGATTTTTTGCTTATGTCTAAAAGCTGGTTCTAGCAGAAATTTATCAACTGAGGTTAGATGACTCGTCTATACTAGTTAAAAAAATGTAAAAAAAGATATCCGGACAATTGTTATCCTGGACTTGGATTATAGGGATTGAAAATATCAAATCCAGACTGTTGGATCAATAATTAGGTTTGGCTAGAACTTAATATTTATATGAAAGGTATTTTCCCCAATTTTGAATTTTATTTTATTAAAATTACAATTATAAATATGGGATCGATAACTGATGTTCCGGGAGTAAGAGTGGGGCATGCCTCTAATTTTGAGGAAATAACGGGCTGTACTGTGATATTATTTGATAATTCGGCAATCGGCGCAGTTGATTTCAGGGGAGGCGGCACTAGCACTAGGCAGGTAGATTCTCTTCTTCCATTTCACACCTTTGGTAAAATTCACGGAATTCTTCTTACCGGTGGAAGCGCTTACGGCCTGGATGCGGCGGGTGGGGTAATGAAATATCTTGAAGAAAATGGGAAGGGTCTAGAGGTAGGAAATGGTTCAGTTGTTCCCTCAGTACCGACTGCGGTAATTTTCGATCTTGGAATAGGGAACGGAACTATACGTCCAGATGCCGACATGGGTTATCGGGCATGTGAGAACGCTTCCCATTCAACAGTTCAGGAAGGAAGCTTAGGAGTCGGAACTGGTGCAACCATTGGGAAGTTACTTGGCGTAAGGTCAGCTACAAAAGGGGGTGTAGGTACATCTAGTTATCAATTCGAGGACCAAACTATTTTGGGGGTTCTTGTAGTTGTTAATGCTTTTGGAGATGTATTTTCTAGAAGAGACGGAGAAATTATAGCGGGAGTAAGGAACTCCACAACCGGCAAGGGATTTCTAGGTACAGTGAATTTAATTAAGAGTGGTGTAAAAAAAGATATGGAGCCATTTCAAAATACAACCATAGCAGTCGTAGTGACAAATGCACACTTTTCAAGACCTGAACTTATTAGAATAGCCCGGATTGGCCAAACGGGTATTTCTAGGGTTATAAACCCTGCCCATACGATATCGGACGGGGATTTAGTGTTTGCAGTTTCTTGTGGCAATTTGAAAGATGATGCAAACACAATAGGTGTTATAGCTGCTGAACTGATCTCAGAAGCTGTTATAAGAGCTGTGAAGAATGCAAAAGGTTTAGGTGGAATCCCAAGCTGGAAAGATATCTTCAAAGATGCGAAATGAATAAAACCCTTTTAAGTCATTTATAAAAGTCGATATAATCAAATCGGGATATTCTTTGAGTTTTCCATCTAATGAAGTTTGAGTTCCGAAATTAAGACTAGCTCAGCTCTAATGCCTCTTTGGATGTCGGTATCCTTCTCATTCTAATCCCCAAAACGATTCCTATACCTAGCATAGAAGTAACAGTAGCTGAGCCACCGTAACTCAATAGGAGAAGAGGTACTCCGGTTACGGGGAGAAGGCCGATGACCATGCCGACATTTATTACAATATGCCAGAAGAACATTGTTGCAATTCCAAAACATGTAAGCATTGTGAATTTAGTTTTAGCCCTGCTTGCGGTGTCTAGAATCCAGAGTATTATCATAAAATATATGATAACAGTCGTTATTGCGCCAACGAATCCCCATTCTTCAGCAAGTACAGAAAAGGCAAAGTCGGTTTTCTGTGCGGGTATAAATCTTAATTGAGTTTGTGAACCGGTTTTAAATCCTTTACCTAGAAATTTGCCTGAACCAACCGCGATCTGAGATTGAATTGCATTGTAGCCTGAACCAAGGGGGTCATGCGAAGAGTCTAGGAATGTAGTCATCCGTTCTTTCTGATAATCCTTCAGAAAGAAATGCCAACCGGAAAATGAAAGACCAAGTATTAAGATGAGAAAAAATATAATAGATTTAAATCGGACACCCATAAAGAATATGATACTTCCCGATATTAGAAAAATCATAAAAGCAGTCCCCAAATCGGGCTGAATTGTGACTAAAGTTATCGGTATCGATGCCAATAATAATGGTTTAAGGAGATCGCTCAAACCGTAAGGTCCATGGTCAAAGTCGTTATCATAAAACTTAGCGAGAGCAAGAATAACTGTTAGTTTTACAAACTCCGATGGTTGAAAATTTAAATACTGTCCAAGTGAAATCCAACTTTTTGATCCGGATATTTCTCTACCAAAAATTAGTACTACAATTAGCAAGAGTATTGTAAATATATATGAGTGCAGTGTATATCGCTTTATCAATTTAAAATCCAAAAAAGAAATTGACATCATGCCGATTAAACCCAAACCAACCCAGATTATCTGTTTTTTAAAAGCATTTAATCCGGTTTGAAAGGATGCACTGTATAGATTTACAAGACCGATAATCAGGAAGGCAAATGTTAGAAAGAAGAGAGCCCATCCAAAGTTATTAATGAGTCTTCGATCGATCATCATCCGACCTGCCCATCCACTTTCAACCTTTGATAAGCCTTAAGGATTTGTCTCACAATTGGAGCTGCTACCGCACCTCCCGTTCCCCCGTGTTCAACAAGTACCGTTACGGCGATCTCTGGGTTGTCTGCGGGGGCATAAGAAGTGAACCATGCATGATCTTTGTGACCAATCCAGTCGCTTCTATAATCCAGTGAAATAACCTGGGCCGTTCCGGTTTTTCCCGCAACTAACATGGTTTCGAGTCTTGATCCCCTTCCGGTTCCTCTAGGCTCATTTACTACTCCTATAAGAGCATCCATGATGTGTTGAGCTACTTCTTGCCCAATAGGAATATGACCGTTGGAGTTAGGAATCATATTTATAATATTTTCGCCGTCAGGAGAAATTACTCTTTTCGCTATCTGTGGTTTTAAAAGAATCCCTCCATTTGCTATGGAAGCAGTCATTAGTGCAATCTGCAGAGGTGTTGTACTGATGTATCCTTGTCCGATCCCGGTTATTACGGTCTCGCCCATGTACCATGGTGTTTTCTGGGTTTTATTTTTCCATTCCCGGCTAGGTGCTATCCCATTTCTTTCATTCAGATCTATGCCGGTTGGATTGCCGAAACCAAATCCCTTTATGTATTTTGCAAGTCGATTAATTCCTAATTTTTCAGAAATATTATAAAAATACACATCACAGGATTCTACTAAAGCCTGATGTAGATTAACCCATCCATGGCCCCCGCTCCTCCAACACCTAAACTTTTTATTCCCTAGTTTATAACTACCAGGACAGTAAAACCGTGTATCTGGGTCCACAATGCCTTCTTTTAAGGCGGCAGCAGCAGTCACTATTTTGAATACCGATCCTGGTGCATATGTACCTTGTGTGGCACGATTTAAGAGTGGATAGTATTTATTTCTCATAAGCTTATTCCACTTGGCAGAATCCATACCCATTATAAAATCTTCAGGATTGTAGGTAGGGTGACTAACCAAGGCCAATAACTCTCCAGATCTTACATCTAATACGACGACTGCGCCGGCTCTTTCACCTAAAGACTCCTCCGCAACTTTTTGAAGATCAAGATCAATGGATAGAAAAACATCAAGTCCAGAAACGCTATCCTTACTTTTTAAATCTTTTTCCAACAGATGCCACTTTACTTCTCTCCCATGAGCATCTATTATTTTTTGATTGTATCCATCTTCGCCCCGAAGATGTTTTTCAAAAGTTCTTTCAACGCCATTCTTCCCCACCAAATTGCTTGCAATTAGGTTTGGATAATTTTTATAATCATTTTTATCAGCTTTGCCTAAGTACCCAAGCAAATGTGCACCAATATCGCCGTATCGGTAATCCCTGATGTGGTTAATTTGTATGAATAC
>JALLOG010000075.1 GCA_027717645.1 Desulfobacterota bacterium AH_259_B03_O07 | reverse complement strand
TTATAAAAGAGGGAATAAGAGTATCAGCCTCTACAGTGGGCAGAGTGATAAAGAGGTTAAAAGAGAGTGGGATTTTAAAGGAGCCAATTAATGATGCAATTGTAAAGGCGGCAAGAAAGAGGAGGAGGAAGCCGAGATATGCTATAAGGAATCCAAAGGGGTATAGGATTATAGCACCAGGGGATCTGGTTGAATTGGATACACTAGTGATGAAGCTTCTGCCTAATCAAGTCCGGTATCAATTCAGTGCGAGAGATGTGATAAGTAAGTGGGATGGGATTAGAGTGTATTCAAGGCAGACAAGCTATTGTGGTGCTAAGTTTTTAGAGTACCTACAAAGTACATATCCATATAAGATAAAGGCTATACAGATAGATGGCGGCTCAGAATGGAGGAAGGACTTTGAGGAGGCCTGTAGGGATAAAGAAATACTTCTTTTTTGAACTCCCCCCCTAATTCACCGAAGCTAAATGGATGTGTAGAAAGGGCAAACAGGACTCATAGGGAAGAGTTCTATGAATTAGAGGAAATAGAGCTAAGTTTAGTAGAACACAACAAGCAACCGTCCAGGTGGGAACATACCTATAATTACATAAGACCACATCAAGGGATTGATTATCTGACCCCAAATGGGTATTATCGGAATTGGTTAGAAAATAGAAAAACAAAAGGAGGCAATGTGTCACTAACGTACTGAACGAGTACAAGCTTGTGAAATTTAATCTCTATTGTGATACAATGAGGCAGAGGGGAATTATTCCATTTATAAATAGGCTGTAAATAAAATGAGTAATGGAGCCGAGGGAATATACGATGCTGTAATAATCGGTGCGGGCCCAGCGGGGCTCAGTGCTGCCGCTCGAGCTGGGGAGAATAAGCTAAATTACGTTTTACTAGAAAAAGGGGTAATCGCTAATACGTTGGATTACTACTATCAATATGGGAAATATGTAATGTCCCAGCCCATTTCTATTCCGCTACGAAGTGATTTGCAATTTCAAGCAGGGAGTAGGGAAGAAGTACTACGTAGTTGGAATGATTATGCCTCAAAACACACTATCAAAATACAAACCAGAGAACCTGCTAATGAAATTATTAAAAAGAATGGACTTTTTGAAGTTAAGACACCTTCTAACAGTTATAACACTAGAAATGTAATTGTCGCGATCGGGAAACTAGGGAATCCGAGAAAACCTGGAGTAGAAGGTGAAGACCTTGATCATGTATCTGATCGCCTAGTCAATCCCGGTTCTTATTCTAATCAGGATCTTCTTGTTGTTGGAGGTGGTGATAGTGCTGTAGAGGTAGCACTGGCCCTCTCGGAGAATAACAGAGTCTCGATGTCGTATAGGAAATCTGAATTCTTCCGAATGAATTCTGAATTGTTGAAACAAATAAATGAAAAGAGCGAAAACAAACAAATAAATGTTTATTTCAACTCGAATGTAAAAAGCTTTGAAAAAGGATTTACAACCCTGATTTTTCCTGATCGAGAACTACGGCTAAAAACAGATTACGTTTTCATTAAGATAGGAGCTGAAGTACCAAGACCGTTTTTAGAAAGATGTGGAATCAATTTCAGTTCGGAAGAAAAAAATGCCCTTCCAGTAAAAAATGATAAATACGAAACAAATGTCCCTGGAATTTATGTTGTCGGTGCAGTGGGTGGGAAGGATTTAATAAAAAGTGCCCTAAACGAGGGCTACGAGGTTATTGAGTATTTGATTGGAAATGAAGTGGAGCCAGTTGACGAGCCTCTATTAAAAGAAAAGCTTCTACCCATACCTGGTGCATCCGTAAATGAAAAACTTGCTTATATCTCATCTAAAGTACCGCTCGTTGCTAAAATACAAACTCAATTGTTAAGGGAGTTCCTAACTCAATCTGATATTATACAGGTGAAAAAGGATGACATTATCTTTGAAGAAGGTGATTATTCAACAACGTTCTTCAGCATAGTAGAAGGAGTTGTTCAAGCAATATTCGAAAAAAGCCCGGATAAGGAAGTTTTTCTTAGGAGTGGTGAATTTTTTGGAGAAATGAGCCTTTTAGCTGATCGTCGCCGGTCAGCAACTATTAAAGCCATAAATGACTCAGTACTAATAGAGACTCCACGTAGAACAATGTTAAAACTTATCAACTCAGAACCCCCAATAAAAAGAATAGTGGATGAGGCATTTTCTTTGAACACACTTCAAGCAAGTCTTTCAATCAATATATTCAGTTATGAATTCAAAGAAATTGCTCCAAAACTTGAGATATTAGAATTTAAAAAAGGCGATATTATCTGTGAAGAAGGGGATGTAGCTGATTCTCTCTTTGTAATCAGGCGTGGTTCAGTAAAGATAAGTAAAAAAAGCAAAGATGGCAGTGAATTTGTAATTAATTATCTGCCGGCAGGTAACTATTTTGGAGAATCAGCATTACTTAAAGTAGATAATATCAGAATCGCAACAGTGTCTGCTGCTACAACAACGGAAATTGTTAGAATTTTAGTTTCTGATTTTATAAAAATTCTGCAACGGCACCCTGAACTTGAAAATCGTATTAAGGCAGAAATGGAGAGTAGAAAAATTGAGACAACCTCCGTATTACAGATACAGAGGGAAGATGATAAAGACACCGGCATAATTGCTGACTTTATAAAGCATGGTGTAGTTGAGAGTACAGATGTTTTGATCATAGATGAAACTAAATGTATAAGATGTGATAACTGTGTCAGTGCATGCGAGGCAACTCATGGTGGACAAACGAGACTCGACAGACGTCCTGGTCCTAGCTTTAGTAAAATCCACATACCAATAGCATGCCGTCACTGTGAGGGGGCACCTTGTCTTCAAGACTGCCCGCCTGGTGATGCAATAATCCGCGATTTTGATGGAGTTGTAAAGATTGACCCCGATACTTGTATAGGTTGTGGAAATTGTGCAAAGTTCTGCCCATATGGTGTCATCTTCATGGTTGGAGAGACCAAAAAACCAACTTTATTGAAGGGCTTTTTCGATAATGCTATCAATATAATCACTCCAAAAAAGAGTAAGCCTGCCCCTAAGGTGAAAAAGGGTATCGCTGTTAAATGTGACCTTTGCTATAACATCAGTGGTGGGCCAGCCTGTGTAAGAAGCTGTCCAACTAGTGCCGCATTTCGTGTTAAACCTGAATACTTTAAAAAAGTTGAATTCAGATAATGATTATTGATAACAATAACGAACCATGTATGAAGATGAAAATGTTTTAAATTACAACAATCGTTTCTGGTTCAAAATATTCATTATTAGTTTAGTATTGTTAATTATTTCTTATATTTTCTATGCCTATTATCAGAGGAATCCAAACGGTGCTAACTTTGTTGGGTTGTTATATGGCGTTTTAGGATTGTTAGCCATATTGCTTTTGATGTATTATGGCATAAGAAAGAGAACCTATAATACAACTTTTGGAACCCTCAAAGGTTGGCTAAGTTTCCATATCTATATTGGTGTTCTCACATTAGTAATTGTACCTATGCATGCTGGCTTTAAGTTTGGAATCAATGTCCACACTCTCTCTTTTTTGCTTATGGCTATAGTGGTTTTAAGTGGGCTTTTTGGAACTTACTTCTATATAAACTTTCCAGTAAAGTTTACCAAATATGGAAAGGAACTCTTATATGATGAATTTGATGATGAAATAAACAAGTTTATTAATCAAATGTACATACTTTCGAAAAAAAAATCTAAGTTTTTCGTGCAAAAATGTGAAGAAGCTATATCATATGGTGTGCCAAAGGGTCAAAAGGCCTGGCAGATCATTTTTAATATAGGAAGCAAAAACGCGACATCGGAGTCAGATTACTTAACTCAAATTAATAAAGATCTACATAAAATACAAGAATCTGAAAGAGATGATTATCAACGTCTCGCAGTATTGTCTCTACAAAAAATAGAATTACAAAACCGATTTCTAGCTCAAATGAGAATCAAGAATATTCTTGAAGTCTGGCTTTATATTCATCTGCCAGTCTCGTTTGCCATGTTAGTCGCGCTTACGATTCACATCGTATCCGTGATTTATTACAACGGATTTTCGATGTTTATACCATAGCCTTAAGGAATGTTTAATGCCATTTGAAATTGTAACTAAGCGATACATACGAGAAGCCAGGGCAGAAGAGACGAGGAGACTTAAGGTTGAAGGGAAAATCGTAAACATTGGGACCGGCGCAGGTAATGAAATTCAGCTAGATGGACTGGGAGTTTCTATTAATCATGCCAGAATTGAGAAGAAGGAAGACAATACATATGAACTTACCGATCTGGGAAGCTCGGACGAAACCTATGTTAATAATAATCTAGTCTCAAAACTTATTCTCATCGATAACGACGAAATTAAAATTGGAAGTTATGTATTGATATTAAAACTTCCAGCTTCTCCCGAGGAAATTCCAACCATTTTAGTTTCGCAAATAGAGGGAATAGAACCGGAAACCCCAGAGGATGAAAGAATTCTGAAGGAATCAAAAATAAAATACGTATCTAGGTACCAACTCTCAAAAAGCATTTTAAATAAAACATCACTTAGTATTTTAGGGTTGGCAATTATAGTTATTCTGACGATTTATTGGATTTTAGATGATGACACTGAAGCATTCTCTCCAGGCAAACTTTCGGATGCTCATACACAATTTAACAAAGACTGTGGAAAGTGCCACACTATAGCCTGGGAGATAGTTCCAAACAATGCATGCCTGGAATGTCATGAGGTGAATCCCCATAAAGAAAACGAACATTTCACTCCAGTCTGTGTACAATGTCATTTTGAACATAAGGGAAACCCTGTTCTTGCGGATCTCGATAATGATTCATGCACACAATGTCATTCAGAGCTTTTAACTAAAGGCTATATACCTTCCAGCACATATCATAGATATATAACGGATTTTGATTCGGATCATCCCGAATTTGCCGTATTAGTAAGATCTTTAAATCAGAATGGGGATACAGCAAGGGTGAGGCTTAATGACCAAAAAAATCTAGAAGATAAAACGCCTATTAAGCTAAATCATGATGTACATCTTCAGCCGGGTTTAAGAGGGCCAAATGGTCCGGAAAATTTAACTTGTGAAAACTGCCATAATGTAGACGCTAACGGTGAATACATGTTATCCATAGAGTATGAAAGCCATTGCTCGAGATGTCACACCCTGGAATTTGATCTTCGTTTTGGGGATGAAGTTGTACCACATGAAACCACTGATATAGTAAGGGATTTCTTGAATAAGTCCTATACAGAATACGCAGTTAAAAACAGTACGAGATTAGGCCTAGCAGGAGATTCAAATGCCCTTAGGCAATGGGTATCTCTTAGAGTAAAGGAATCCGAAGACGTCCTCTACAGAAAACAAAAGTGTGGAGAATGCCATATATTGGAAGAAGAGGCCCTTATAAATGCTGGATTGCCTGAGGTAGTTAAACCAAAAATACCTGAGAGATGGTTTCCTCATAGTTCCTTTGACCATGAACTACATGCAAAAAATCTAAATTTATCGTGTGACTCGTGTCACATGGATGTGTTAACAAGTGAAAGTACTACAGATGTGTTGCTTCCATCTATTAATACATGTATTGAATGCCACTCTTCGAAGGGCGGTGCAAAAACGGAATGCGTCTTTTGCCATCAGTACCATGAAAGAAATAGGAATGTAACTATAGAAGTTACCGAGTCTTTAGAAGAAATCTTGGAAAGAGAGTGACTCATGAGATTAATCCCAATCCTTATCATTGACCATCTTTATTGATTATTTCAGGATTACGTGGGAATCGAGCCCAGGGAAGACGCGCACCCCTTACGAAAATTTGATCTGAACGAATCTGATTAGGTGCCTCGAAGCCAACAGAGCCTGAAACAGCAACAAGGTCGTTCTCTTGAATACCATCCCCACTAACACCGATTGCACCGACAAAAACATCCCCCTTGTAAAGAGGGAAAGCTCCTGGGAATATTGATATGCCGCTTTCTAAGCCTTCAATTGGGGTACATGGTTGAATTGGACCGCCTGTTAGTATGCTTACAAGGGCATCCATTATAAGTTCCAGTTGAAGACCATCGTTAAACGGGCTCCAAATGGAGATATCTCTAGAGAATGGGGCGGCCATAGTGCCGTCTATGCCATCTGGTAAAAACGGAACACTCAGGAAAGCTATAGCACGTGAGCTATACACAATACTACCGTCGAACGTTAGATCATCGTCAGTAGCGGCTTGAACAAAGTCACCAAACCCCGCATTTATTAGTTCAGCACCCGCAGTTGGATTAGCGAAGAATGAAGCTGTTCGAGCCTTCTGGGCTGAAACGTCAAAACCCTCAAAGGGTGCATCAGGTATCCCCACATAACCTAAAATTACGCCGTTTTCATCCACGACAGTAATATTAACCTGGGCAAAACTCCCCTTTGGTTGTCTTAGGGCTGAACGCGTCCTGTACGATCGTTCGACTGCCTGACCAACTATTGTCTCAACATCCTCAACCGTTAGTCCTCCAGAAGCGCTACCCATAATGGGGAAGCGATTATTTCCCGCTGAATCAACGGTTATTCTGACATCGAGCCCTCTTATTGTTGATAAAGCAAAACCGAAACTTGGATTGGGAGTTCCCCTTATTACTCCATCAAAAAAGGTAAAAGCTGGCAATTCAATTGGTATAACCCTTCCTGGAAGTTCATCAAAGGGAATTAATACTTCATTCTCTGCGGGGGCCACATTTGCGAAGGGAAGCCTAAATCCATCGAGAAGAACTGTGCTGGATCTTATCCCTCCTGGGGCCTCAAAGCCACGTGTACCGGCAACAGCAATGATCTCTTCCAGAGGTTTGGCTCCGCTGAAAGAAGGTGGAGCAAGAGCATATCGTGGTGTCTCTATAACTACCCCCTCAATCACAACCTCTTCAAGAACTCCTTCAACGCCAATTGCCCCGACGGATTGACCGTCCTTATATAGGGGTACACCTCCCGGGTCTGCACCCAGACCAAGTGGAAGGGGGGAGTTAGATATCACATCTGAACAGGGGAGGTTTGAAAACTGTACACCAAAAACAGGTCCACTTGGAGTGAAGGAGATTCCTGGAGGTCTATGCTCTTGGATTACATCAGATGTGGTAAGGGTGGAAAAGGCATTACCCGACGTCGAAAAAAGACCCGCTGCCCCAGCTTTTGAGATAGCTGCAAGGGAAGAGGGTACCTCCATCAGTTCCAAACCCCTATCTGAAGGCGGGACTTGGAGGATTCTATCTGGGTTTTGCGAACCGATTAGGGTAGTAGTGGGAGCACCCGTCATTTCGAACGCTCCGAGCACATTTCCACCTCGATCAATAACCACAACCGTAATAGGAGTATTTCTGTTTACTGCCTCTGTTACCACCTGTCGAATAATTAATATTACATCATCAGCCTTAAGAGGGTTTGTGTTGAAAAAGGTGGGATTTTTGCTATTAGTTCCGCCCCCGTTGGATCCTCCGCCATCACAACTATATAAAATTAATGAAATCTGAATTATCAAACAAACTACGAAGTTGAATTTCAATATTTTTCTTAAAATAGACAATTTTATTTCCCCATATCTTATCAGGAATGTTTTTTATGTCTTATATCATAAAGTTAAGGAACATGTCAATAAAAAATGAAGAATCAAATTTAACACAACGGTAAGAATTACAGCATTAACTGATTCTAAAATACTAAGAGTTCTATCTATTCTGAGAATCAGGTTTTATTTTTCAAATACCTAGCTTTTTGTCTTTAAAGCTACCGGAACAAAAAAGTAGTCCCCAGCCTGATGGCCGGCAAATCTAATTGGAGCATATTGAGGGACCTGCTCCACCTTGTAAACAACTGAATTATAAACCTGGTTATGGAGATTTTGCCCTGGAAGTACTTTATTATTGTTCTTAAGTACCGTGATAATTGCTTTTGCAAAAACAGAATTCTTCCCGCCCCCTGTATCTAATACAGGTTGAAGATCACCAGAAGTAAGCGCCAACCGAGATTTTTTACTTAACATTGTTTTCAAAGCCTCTGGAGACATCCCAGCATCAAATTGAGGTATTGACGAACGGGTAAATGAGCCAGAATAGCATGAATCCGCTACAACTAAAATGTGATTTGCTTTGATTACACCTAAAAAATCAGCAATTATTAAGGTTGATATCCAGTTCGTACGGCTTTTGTTATCTCCACCATCAACGGGTATCCAAAATCCTCGGTTTAATTCTTCATCTAATTGTCCATGACCAGCGTAGTAAATTAAGAAGTTATCACCTTTACTAAGTTTTTGTTGATATTTTTCAAGAGCTTGTAGTATATCTCTACGAGAGGCATTTAGAAGGACCTCTGTATTAAAACCATATTTCTCTTTCAAAACCTTTTCGACCATTGTTGCGTCGAATTTAGGAGATTTTAAATCCTGCCAATTTGGGTCTGTATAGTCATTATTCCCTATGATTAGGGCATAGTATTCACCAAATTCTTGTATTTTTGGATCGGGTAGAGATTCGCCTAAAGGCGCCAGTAAAAATTCTACGCTTGCAGTTCTTCCTTTCTTATCAATAGCAACTAATTTAATAGGTACTTCTTTAGTTTGAATCCGTTTTTTAAATTGAAACAAACCATTATTATCAACACCTTCTTCCATTCCATTAACTGTAAATGTTTTAAGTCCTGCTGATGCAATCACTCTGCCAACAATAGATCTTTCGATTCCAGATCTGGTCTTGATTCTTTCCTTAATGCCACGGGTCCTTTCTATTTTCGGATCTATCATCACTATGATAGGGCCAGAATCTGCAACTAGAGGGGCTTGCTTTTCAAGCATAGCTAGCTGTTCACTCTGCTTATCGGCCTTAGCCTTTAGTTGTCCAAAATTATCTCTTATCTTATTCATCTCATTTTTTTGTTTTTCCAATTCCATCTCTAGTTCTTTTTTCTGTTTCTCAATTTCTTTTATCTGTTCATCATTAACGGTAGAAACAGCTAACTCCTTCCTCTTCTTTTCCAATTCTTTTCGGGATTTTTCTAGCTCGAGCTGTTTATTTTCGGCTTCTTGTTTCACAACCTCCAATTCCTTCTGTTTCAATTCCAACTGTTTCCTCATTGATTCCGATTCTTTTTGGTTAGTTCGAAAGCTTTCGGCTTCCCTTTCCAGGATTGATATGTGCTTACGTTGGATTGCCAGTTCGGCTTCTCGTTCCTTTAGCTGCTTTGTTAGTTGGGTAAGCTCAGCATTATCAATAAGGACCGGAGATCCTTGCTGAAGTCTTTCTAGTTCGCGACGGGTTTCATTTAATTTTTGCTGTTGATTACGAACTCCCTTTTTGCGTCTCTCAAGTTCATCTCTCGTATTATCGAGCTCATCTTGTGTCTGAATAAGTTGTTTTCTTAATAGCTGTATTTCTTGTTTACCCTTCTCAACTTCTACCTTGAGTTCTTCAAGTTCTTCAGTAGCTATGAATGCGATTTCATCGCCCAAACCAGACGCCCTACGGTACCAGTAAAGCGCTGTCTGAGGATCTTTTGGAACCCCGAGGCCTTTTTCATACAGATGGCCAAGGTTAATCTGGGCAGTAGAGTTTCCTTTTTCTGCAGCTTTTTTGTACCAGGCAGCAGCAACCTCATAATCCGGTTGCAGACCTAATCCCTTCTCATATATCTCTCCAACATAAATTTGCGCTTCGGTGTCCCCCTCCTTTGCCTTAGGCAACCAGACCTTCAATGCGGTAGCATAACTACTTCTATCATAGGCTACATATTCCCCTCCCCTGATTTCGCATTGCCCGGCTGAAGTCTTTATGGGACGCCTGGGGGTTAGATAAGTTTTGTGTCTGCCAAGTTTTCTAAGCTGCCCAGGCAATAGACAATCAACAATTAACAATTCGTTACCAGAATCATTCACTGATCCGAGTGAACTAGCATTGGGAAAAACTAGAATGGACAGGCAAAAACCTAAAATAAGTGGCAATTGTATTCTCATATTTATAAATTGCCCGTTATTACTTTGGATATACTAATAATTTTAGCTCATTTGGTTGCAATAATCAAAACTCACCCCGCAAACCCACTACAAAGCTGTTTGAAGTCACATCTCTTAAGCCTAAGAGTGTCTCCCAATAAACAAAAGCAGATATGCCGCGAGCAAAGGCTCCCGATACTCCAAGTCCTAGTTCGAAATAATTCCTGTCAGGGTTGTCAGTCAAAAGATTAATTTCCGATTGCGGACCAGGTGTTGGGTCATTCACGAAAAATGCTGAGATCGTCCTGGCATCATTTTCGTACTCATGTATCCAACCGAATAGAGCTGTCGGTTGTATTACCCCCACAGGAGTACTTATGGCATATGATGCTTGTCCTCCCAAAGCCGTTGTCAGTGAGGTTACGTCCTGACTATTAAACCTTAGAGCCAATCCCTTTCCACAACCGGACTGATCCCCATTGGCAAGACATTCTCCAGATTGATTTATACTTTCATTGTATCCATCTATATCCGCCCTAGTGAAATTTAATCTACCGTATGGTCCAAATAAGAACCCTTTATAATCAAACTGATAACCGGTCCCAACACTGAAGGAGAATACTATAGAATCAGTATCGCCCGTCGCTGTTTGATTGATACTAAATACTTCATCTGTGGGCACGGCGATAAGACTATCCGGCAATTCTCCCGGCGCGAGTTCAGAACCGTTTATACTGTAATTGATGTTACGTTTTGTATCAAAATCGACCCAACCTAAACTTATAATTCCATCGATATAGAATTTATCTAGAATATAATAACTCCCATAGACTGAGCCACTTATTCCATTGGAATCTAAGCTCCCTCCATTAGAATCTAGATCAATATCGTTGTATCTATAGCTCAAAGCTAATCCAAGAAATAAGTCATCCGTGAACCGATAATCCACCCCTGCAGTAATGGCAAAAATATTAAAGTCAAACCCAGCCTCTCTGCTTGTCTGATCTTTATCACCGAATGTGAAATCTCCATTGAGAAAAATCCCTAATCTGCTGAATGCACTTTCCACATCATTTCTTTGTTCTTGACTATTTGTTGCTTGGCTAGTAAGGGCTAAAGCTGGGAAAAGACCTGCTGTTTGAGAGTCATTGAGAGTTTGACGATTATCATTATTAACAGTTGGACGGTAGGGACTATTATAACTCTGCCGGATACCATCACCAATGTTATTAAAAGCTAGTTCCTGATCAGGTTTAGTGAATGTTTTCCCATTAACGTTCAAGGAGAATATGCCAAGGCTTATGCCAGTAGCACTTCCCCTTAAAGCGGCTATACGAGAGCCTATGTTTTGATTCGAAGTTTCGACGAAGCTCGTTCCTTCTGACGCGAGCTTATCCACGGACGTTTCACCCAGAGCATTGCGTGCTCCGCCGATGGTGTTGCTTTGAGTAGAGTTTGCGATCATTTCTGAACATCGAGCGAACAAATCCATTTGTGCAGGATTAAGTCCAGCACCAGCGCGTGCCAAGTTGGGACAAGCACCAGGAGAATCTGTCTTTCCATCTATAATAACTAGCGTACCAGGCAGTATTGAATCAGCGACTGCTCTCTGAGGTGGAGTAACAGCAGCTTCAGCCAGACAAGCTTCGGTCTGTTGCTGGTTTGGATCGTCGCACATTTGTTGCGCCTGAACCAATGTTGGTATAAAGAAAGCAAAAACCAAGGCCATACTTGAAATGAATAATGTCAAAAGACGGTTAATCCATCTGGTTACCCGCCAATCTCGGGTTACTTTTTTACACCTATAAAAAGACAGCAGCCTAAATATCAGGCTTTCTTGGTCGAACCATAAGCAACTAAGTTTTTTCATTATCTTCTCCTCCCTAATTAATAATCGATACTCGGAGTATCTATTATTAATTATGCTGCTAAAGTTTCTTTATGGTTGGATTAGAGTTCGAATCGAATTCCGCCACCAATATAATGTGAGTCAACATCATCCCAACCTAAAGCAGTCTCATAATATACAAATGCTGATATACCACGCGCGAAAACAGCGGATATTCCTCCACCAATATTGAAAGTATTTCTATCTGGTTCGTCACTTCGCACGGTAAAAACGGGATTATCTTGCAAATCACTTGTCGCAGCAAAACTTGCTCTTGTAGTAACGGGATCGTCTTTATACTCATGTACCCATTCAAAGAGAAATTGAGGTACGAACACTCCAATTGATGTGCTCCATGCATAGGTTGCCTGGCCACCAAGCGCTGTAGTCAAAGACTTTGCTTTCTGGCTCCCTATCTGCAGCCCTGGGCCTCCGCTTTCGGTATAGCTTCCAATGTTGGCTTGATTGTACGTAAATCTCCCATATGGTCCAATTCCAAATGATCCAAATTGGAAATCATATCCGGCATCAAATGCCAACGCATAGTACACACCATCAGTATCGCCTTTGGCACTTCCTTGGTCAGTCGTTCGATTTATATCGTAGTTAGATCCACCCAACGTGAATACGCCATCAGCATAGAACTGATCCCAGAAAAACCCCCCATATAATGAACCACTAAATGTGTTGCTACTAATATCGCCACGCGATGCTTTAAGATCAATATCCGTGTAGTAATAGTTAAATGATAAGCCGAACAACAAATAATCAGTAAATAGATAATCCACGCCAAAAGTTATTTCAAAGATATCAAAATCAAATCCTGGGTCTGTCATTCTTACTCCATTACTAGTGAAACTAGTTGTATCTTTTTCTCCAAAATTAAATGAGCTATTTAAGAAAAAGCCCAGTTTCGAAGCAATACCGGAACCCTGGTCAGGTGTTTGAGTTATAAGTGCAAAAGGCGTCGCATCTGCTAAAACGGGTCCTGCTACATTTTGATCGATAGGATTTAATGTTAGATCTTTTCGAGCTGATGCTTTTGATCTCTTTTCTCTCTCAAATTTCATCGCAATTCCATTGATGCTGATGCTTGAAGCTACGCCACTACGAACGTCTGAAATCCTTGTAAGTACGTTATTTATCTGATTACTGGATTGAGATCTCAATGTCGTTGAATATATCGCCGCTATTTCTAAGGATTCAGGCAAGCGATCTATTTCATCACATGCACTTTGGTCATTACTTGGCGTAGCGAAAAGTCGGTTACAAGTATCGAATAAGCTTTGTTGCTGTGGATTCAAATTGCCCTGATTCTGGAACAATTCATTACACACAATTTCGAATTGTGCAGCGTTTGGTGAATTAGGACACTGCTTAATAAGTTTCTGAGCATTTGCAGGTGTAACCGTTATAGATAGCAAAGCTGCAAGAATAGCTGGCACAATTAGAAAAGATATGTATTTTTGAACCTTGTTAGCTAAGTCTCGATAAACTTTACTTTCATTTTGAGAATGATAGGCGGAATTTCCTAAGGAATTATCGCTATTATATCGTCTGTTGTTGAGTCTAGATATCCCTCTTCTGATTGAAATAAATAAGGGTAGAAGAAAAAGAATTAGCATTGGTGTTAAGGTAGTTCCAACTGCACTTCTGGCAATTGAACATCCTGCAGTAGCACTTCCTGATGCTGCGCTTCTTTCAGGATTTCCCTGAGTCCCTTCTCTGATTAAAGGATCACCTTCATCTGTCAAAAATTGATATTTTCCCTTACAATCTTCGCCGTCACCATCAACTATGATCTCATTTGGAGGGACCAATGTAAGTATCCCGCTAATCGTCCCTGGACATACTCCATTAAAAGATCCAGAAAAGTTAGAAGTATTTCCAAAACAATCACCTTGTACTGCTACATCCTGCAACCATTCGGCATTAAAGATTCCGCTAATTGATGTTATATCATCAACAGACAAAGTTACAATAGTCGGATCTACAACATTTTCATTCTCAATAAAAGTAGGGTCTTCTCGAATAAATCTTGTATCTCCCTCAAATATTCCATCAAATATTTCATTACATGGACCTTCAACACAAATTGTAAATGATGTTTCAATAGGTCCAAATTGTCTATCTCCGGACGAGAAAGTAAGATTAGCTTCATTATCTATTTCAGATTCACCGAATTCTGGAGCTACGGTTATGATAACGCCTACAAGAATCTGGTCACCAACAGCAAGGGTTCCAAAATTACATGTGACAATATGGTTATTCTCTGCACACCTTTCATCCGGTTCATTGTTGACTAAAACTTCTTCGAAAACAGAATCATCATCGGGCAGATTGTCCGTTAAAACTACATTTTCAGCATCTCTCTCACCATTACTTTCCAAAGATATTTCATAAATAACTTGAGATTCAGATTCCGGTACTACACATACATCAGTCGGGTTGGTAGGAGAGGACTTTTCGATAGTAACATTTGGTGGCCCTGGAGTTGGAGTGGGAGTTGGTGTGGGAGTTGGTGTTGGTGTGGGAGTTGGTGTTGGTGTGGGAGTTGGTGTGGGAGTTGGTGTTGGTGTGGGAGTTGGGCACTGTTCTGGGAAATCACTCTGGCATTCCTCACAAATGTCGCTACAACAATCCTCTCCTTCTCCGAAACAATCCACATCGCACTGGCAGGGAGCTTCCTCACTAAAATCACCACAACGACTATCGCAAGACGCAGGTATGGGAGTTGGAGTGGGAGGTGGGCCATTACCAGCTATAACAAAATCCGGAATAGCTATTACTAAAATTGATAATGCAACAATTAATAAAGCAACTAATTTAATAGATTCTGCGCTTATATTTAGCGAAAAGGTACTTCTTCTAATCCTTGTCTTTGAACTAGTTTGCCACATCTTCCAATCCCCATTTAATGTTTTCAAACTAGAATACTATGATTAATTAAAGGACTACTTCTGATATCTAAATCTCATAACCAAACAACCTGAATAGATTATATTATTTAATACTATCACATTTCCTATTCTCGTGTCAATTTTTCGTATTCTGCGACGTAAAATGTAACCGAAGTGGTATTGGTTGTGCAATTTAAAAAGTAACCGAAAATAGAAAGTAAGATGGGTAAATAGATAAGATTTACACTATCTTACTTTCATTATGGATATGCACTCAAGAAACCAATATCTT
>JALLOG010000074.1 GCA_027717645.1 Desulfobacterota bacterium AH_259_B03_O07 | reverse complement strand
AAATCTTTTTTTAACGCTTCCGGAATTGATTTTCGCAATTTTTTGAATGCCCGTTCAAATCTTAAATTTTGCGCTCGAAATATCTTACATTTATAATTGCGAGTAACGCAGTGACGAAGCAATCTAACAAAAAAGATATCTTCACAGTCGTTCGCAATGACCTTTTAGGTGGCGAATATTATTGTTGTGGGAGCGCCGTCCATTCGACTAGGCTCGGGGCAGTATTTGCGCGAAACCTTTCTCGGGGCTTGAAGTCGCTCCTACCGACTTTTAATTTGTAAAAATATGTGTAAAAATTATTATTTAAAGGGAGATACATTTGGTTTCCTACGTAAATTTAGTCATATACTTTTGTTTAGTTGTTCTTTTTGCTATAATAACCCTTTTTATTGCTAAATTAATTAGGTTCAGAGACCCAAACTTTGATCCAGTAAAACTCCAACCGTATGAATGCGGAGAAGATCCTGTAGGTGATGCTTGGGCTAAGTTCCCAGTATCTTTTTACTTAATAGCACTAGTTTTTGTATTATTTGATGTTGAAGTAGCATTTATTTTCCCTTGGATTCTAGCTTTGCCAAAACTCGGTCTAATTGCTTTCATAGAGATGTTCATCTTTCTCTTTATTCTTTTCCTCGGATGGATTTATGCCTTTAAGAAGGGGGCCCTTAAATGGGAACGCAACCAATAGACGAAGATAAAAAGAAACCAAGATTGGGTCTTGAAGAATTAGGAGATCTTATCCGTGTTCCAGGTGCTAATATCTTTCTAACCTCTACAAAAAAAATATTTTCTTGGGCGGAAAAGTCGAGCCTGTGGCCACTCACCTTTGGCCTAGCATGTTGTGCCATTGAAATGATGGCGACATTTGCTTCAAGGTTTGACCTTGATAGATTTGGAGTTATTACAAGAGCTTCTCCTAGGCAGGCGGATTTGATTATTATTGCTGGCACTGTAACCGTTAAGATGGCCGAAAGAATTAGAAAACTTTATGTCCAAATGCCCAGCCCTAAATGGGTAATAGCCGCTGGTAGCTGTGCAATTTCTGGCGATCACTATAGGCACATATACAGTGTTGTTCCAGGAGTTGATTGGGTGATACCCGTTGATGTCTATGTAGCAGGCTGTCCTCCGACTCCCGAAGCCTTCATGGATGGAATAATCAAGCTGCAGGAGATAATATCATCTGAAGCAACCAATCCCCATTTTAATGTAGCAGCTATAAAATCAGTTATTCAGGACGCCCCCAATGAAAAACCTAAGAAGAAACAAGAAATACCTAAAACCGGTGATTATATTTCACCAGATGAACTCACCTCGCATGCTAGTGATCTAAAAGATAGCGGCTTTGACTATTTAACCTACATAACCGCTGTAGATTATCCCGACACCCTAGATGTGATTTATGAGGTCCGTTCAATCGAGAAAAACGAGGATAGGAGTTGGAAAGTTAGTCTTGATCATTCAAATCCTGCTCTGCCATCAATTAGTTCCATCTTCAAAGGGGCTAACTGGCATGAACGTGAAGCATACGACCTTTTTGGGGTGAAATTTACCGATCATCCTGATCCTAGAAGAATTTTGCTTCCAGAAGATTGGAGCGGCCACCCCCTAAGAAAAGACTATGCGATGGATACATCAAGACTCCCGTACCGCCCAGTTCGAAAGGAGTATGAAGCTTGGAAGGAAATGTTGAAGAAAGGGTAATTGAACGCGATTTTGGTGAACTTGCGTTAAACATGGGCCCCCAACACCCATCCACTCATGGTGTTTTCAGGCTAAAACTTCATCTTAGAGGGGAGACTGTCGTCAGCGTAGTTCCTGATATTGGTTACCTTCATAGAGGAGTGGAAAAACTTTCGGAAACTCTCGACTATGACATGCTCCCACCAATTTATGAAAGAGATGATTACCTTTCTCCAACTGCTAATTCTCTTGCATTTGTTCTTGCTGTTGAAAAGCTCGCGGATAAGGAACCAACTAAACGTGCAAACTATCTACGTGTACTAACAGCTGAGTTACAGAGAGTGTCATCACACCTCGTAGCAATAGGTACATTTGGTCTTGATTTGGGAGGATCTATGGGGGGTGGAGCCACTCTATTTCTCTACTGCTTTCGAGACAGAGAAAAGGTGCTTGATTTAATGGAATCTCTCACGGGGACACGCTTTCATACCAATATGAACCAGATCGGTGGGGTTAGGTACGATGTTTATCCGAATTTTGATAAGGATGTTTTGAAGCTAAAGGATTATTTAGAAAAGCAAGTAAACGAATATAGAACCGTTCTCGAGACTAATCCAATCTTCCTAGAAAGAACAAGAGACGTGGGGATAGTTACACCTGAACTTGCAAAGGAGGTAGGAGCTAGTGGTCCTGTACTCAGGGCTACAGGAGTGTCTTACGATATTCGAAAGAATAAACCCTATTCATCATATGAGGATTTTGATTTTAATCTCCCTGTTGGCACCAGAGGGGATGTATTTGACCGTTATTTAGTCAGAATAATGGAAATCTCGGAGTCCTTATCCATTGTTACTCAGGTTATTGAAGGCCTACCTGAGGGGCCGATAAATTCTAGAAAACCATTAAAAAGTGCATTGCTCCTAAAACCTCCCAAGGGAGCTGAGGCTTATGCCGCCGTTGAATCTCCACGTGGAGAATTAGGCATGTATGTACTTTCCGACGGGTCATCAAAGCCTTACAGATTAAAAATAAGATCCCCATCATTTTCTAATATAGCACTTATACCAGAGATATTACCTGGTCATCTAATTGCTGATGCTGTTGCAATTTTAGGTTCATTGGATCCGGTATTTGGAGATGTAGACCGATGATTTATATACAAGGTTTGGTGCAAAGCGCTATTTTATTAGGTGCAATCCTAGGAATAGTGGCTTATCTTACATGGCTTGAGAGGAAGTTTAGTGGACGCCTGCAATCCCGAGTCGGTCCTTATCTGGTCGGACGCCCTCATGGATGGCTTCAGCCAATTGCAGATGGTTTGAAATTGATTTCCAAAGAAGACATTACACCCTCAAGGGCCGATAGGCTTCTTTTTAACCTTGCACCTGCCTGGATAGTAGTAGTAAGTCTTCTGGGTTTTGCATTCCTTCCACTCACTGCGAATTGGGTTTTAGTAAATATGGATCTTGGTCTACTTTACTTTACGGCTATAGGCTCATTACTTGTTATTGGTGTATTTGCGGCGGGTTGGGCGTCAAACAATAAATACGCATTACTTTCATCCTTAAGATCTGCTGCTCAGATTGTAGCTTATGAAGTACCTTTACTTCTTTCGCTGCTTGTGCCGGCCATACTAGCAGGCTCACTCGATTTTAAAGATATAATTGAAGCGCAGGAGAGTTACTGGTTTATAACATTCCCTGTGATAGGTCAAATCTCATTTCTTATTTTTCTTCTAGCAGCACTGGCAGAGAGCAATAAAATGCCATTTGACCTATCAGAAGCCGAGTCGGAGTTAATCGCCGGTTTTAACATTGAATACTCAGGGATGAAATTCGCTTACTTCTACTTAGGAGAATACGCACATCTTATGGCAGTATCACTTCTTGTAAGTATTGTTTTTTTCGGTGGTCCATTAGGACCATTGCTTCCCGGTGGACTTTGGATTGCCATAAAAACATTGGCCGTCTTTCTTGGCATCCTATGGATTCGTTGGAGTTTTTTAAGGATTAGAATTGATCAGTTGATGATGTTAAATTGGAAAATTCTTACACCTATTAGCTTTATAAATCTTCTGCTTGCTGGATTATGGGTTAGTTTAAATCTCTAGGATATGAACCAATATGCCCAAAAAAGTAAGTAAAATTAGGTTAATTCAGGCCATAATCTTTTCATTATGGGTTACCTTCAAAAACCTATTCAGAAAGCCTGTAACCGTTCAATATCCCCTCGAGAAAAGGCCGATTCCTGATAGATGGCGTGCTGGAACCTTTGCACTAACGACAGATAAAGAGACAGGAGATGAAAACTGTATAGGATGCAAACTATGTGAAAGGATCTGTCCATCTGACATCATCATAGTTGAATTGGAAAAACACAGCGGTAGAGGTTGGGCTAAGACCTTTATTTTAGATCTTCAAGCCTGTATTCAATGTGAATTATGCGTTCAAGTCTGCCCGACAGATGCTATCGTGATGCTACGTGGGCTTGCGACACCTGTAGCAAATAGACAAGACTACATCTTAGATAAAGAAAAACTAATGGAAAACGAAAAATTATTCGAGGCGGCATGGGCAGCAGGATTAAAATTACAAAAGCTACATGAACCTAAACAAACTGAAGTAAAATCCTAATCTTAAGGATTAATATTTGAAATAAGCCATAAAACTACACGGATGTACGCTAATACTAATAGCGGGAGGCATGATTCATGATGCACGACTTATCTTAAACTCTGCTATCGGTATCCCGCATTGCCTATCTTGCATCATTTTATTGGTGTATATTCGTGATCATTAGTGGCTAAATAATTTAATATTTAATATTTGTTACATTGATTGGGGAGGATGGATTAAACCTCATGCATTGGGATAATATCATCTTTTTTTTATTGGCTACAGGCCTTGTTTCTACTTCTGTAGCCGCCGTATCTTCTAAACGCATCCTCAGAAGTGCTATTTTTCTTGCCATTGCCCTTCTCTTTACAGCTTTCGTTTATCTTCTTTTAGGTGCAGAACTTCTTGCTGGTATACAGATACTTTTGTACGCAGGTGGAGTGATTACATTAATTATCTTTGCTTTACTAATATCTGAAAAACTAGGCGATCAGAAACTAGTGGAAACACACCATGGCGTGATCCCTGCATTAACTGCTTCTCTTTTAGTACTGTTTATTCTGCTGTATTTCACGTGGTCTTCGCCGAGGATCGAGAGTTTATCAAATTCCAGATCGCTTTCGGAATACGGAGTTTCCAGAACCCTCTCGGAGGTGTTGTTCAGTACTTGGGTACTACCACTAGAAATACTTTCGGTTTTGTTGCTTGCAGCAATTATTGGAGCGCTTGTACTCGCAAGACAGGAAAAAACTAAAGGAGAAGAAAGAGAACAGTGAGTCTTTACCATATTTTATTTCTATCTTTCCTTGTTTTTTCTATCGGTCTATTCGGTGTATTAAGCCGTAGGCATGTTGTGGGAATTTTAATCGGAATAGAACTTATGTTTAACGCTGCGAATCTCGCTATTGTAGGCATCGCGTGGTCCATGGGTGTTTTAACTGGTCAGATAATAGCTCTCTTCGGAATTGCGATAACTGCAGCGGAAGTAGCAGTGGGCCTTGCCTTATTCCTTCTCGTAGAAAGACTCACCAATACAGTTTACGCCGATAAAATTGATACTATGAGGGGATGAAAAATTGTTTGCAACGTCGGAAACTCTCTTAATACTAGTGATTCTTCCACCGTTTATCTCATTCGCGCTTAACGGATTAATTCCTGATTTAAGAAAAAACAAAAAGACTTCTTCGGGAATAAGCATCCTAGCAATCGTAATTTCTGCTTTATCCTCAATCGCTTTGGTGGTCATTAATCCTGATACAGATATTGTTTTTGAATGGATTCCTTTAACTTCCTTCTCTCCTATTATATTTGGCTTCTTTATTGATCCAATAGTATTAATAATGTTTCTTATAGTTTCGCTTGTGTCATTAGCAGTTCAGGTTTATTCCCTGGACTACCTGCGTGAAGAATCCCCTCTCAGTTTTGGAAGATATTACACCTTCCAGTCCTTATTTGCATTTTCTATGTTGGGGTTTGTAGCATCTTTGAGTCTTCTACAAATTTACATATTTTGGGAGTTGGTAGGCCTTTGTTCTTATCTCTTAATCGGCTTTTGGTATACAAGGCCTGAAGCTTCTAGAGCCGCAGTCAAGGCATTCTGGGTCACGAGGTTTGGTGATGTAGGGTTTGCAATAGGAATGGTATTGCTGTGGGGTGCGACCGGAACATTTTTCTTACCTGAACTTTTTATAAAAGCCCCTGAAATATCAAACCCATTTTTGACTCTCAGTCTATTTCTTATTGTCTTGGGTGCAATGGGAAAGAGCGCCCAGTTTCCACTCCATGTGTGGTTACCAGACGCTATGGAGGGACCAACCCCAGTATCTGCTCTCATACATGCCGCGACGATGGTTGTGGCTGGAATTTACTTAATATTAAGACTCTTTCCTTTGTTTGAATTAACTCTCGATCCGTTAGTTTTTGTCATGTGGATAGGTACGATTACCGCTTTATTGGGAGCTTGTCTGGCAATTGTTCAAAACGATATTAAACGTATTTTGGCGTACTCCACAGTTTCACAACTCGGCTATATGATGGCTGCACTCGGGGCAGGTGGTGCTGGCGTTGCATATTTTCATCTATTTACCCATGCATTTTTCAAATCTCTTCTATTCCTTGCTGCGGGCAGCTTAATTCATAGCCTTCATACAAGTGATATCTGGTCTATGGGGAAACTGGCTAAAAAGACGCCACAGGTTACTGCTTTGTTTCTGATAGGTTCTCTGGCACTGTCGGGCGTGTTTCCGTTCTCCGGTCATTTTTCAAAAGACGAAATTTTAATGTGGATGCACGTAAGGGGTTTTACCTTACATTTCATAATACTCCTTATTACCGCTTTTATAACCTCTTTTTACATGTTCCGAGCCTTTTTTGTTGTTTTTTTCGGAAAAGGAGAATCTACATCTGGACAGGAAGTGCAGGAAGTGAAAACTCCCTGGGTCATGACCCTGCCAATGTGGATTCTTGCTGTAATCACTATATTTGCAGGGTTTCAGGCAGGAAACTTCTTCAACTTTTTGGGATTGAGACTTGAAGAAGTCCACACTCACTTAGAGTATCTACCACTCATAGTTTCGATTTTAGGAATTGCTTTAGCATGGACCTTTTATCAGGGTCGATATTTGAGTTCAAAGAACGTAGCTATATCGCTATCACCAATTAATACAGCATTAGAAAAGAAATTTTGGATGGATGATGTTTATCTATGGGCATACAGGTATGTTCTGGATGGACTTTCAATCGTTTGCGGATGGTTTGATAGATACCTTGTTGATGGTCTAGTAAATTTTACAGCCTATTACACTAAGAGAGCGTCACAAAAACTTAGGACCATTCAAACCGGACATGCACAAGACTACCTTTATGGAATAATCATAGCAATTCTTTTGCTATTTTTTCTTTCTATTCTAAGTCCTTACCTTAGCCCTTTTTTAAATGAAAAAGAAAACTCAGTTGAATTTTCTGAGCAGATAATACAAAAAGGATTACAGGACGATGACGACTGAATCAATCCCAATATTGTCTATAATTGTTCTTTCACCCCTTATCGGTGCATTTTTACTTATAATTCAGCCCGAAAAATGGCATATGCAAATCAAGCTAACTGCTCTTCTCTTCTCAATCGTTTCACTATTGGGAAGCATTTTTATATATATCTTTTATGATCAAACTGCCGGCGGGTTCCAATTTATTGAGCAAATTCCAATAGTTAAGAACCTTGGTGTGTCTTATTACCTAGCAGCAGATGGTATCAGTATAACACTGGTTCTTCTTACAGCAATAATTTTAATAACGGGATTGTTTGCCTCCTGGAAAATGCCGTTTAGAAGCAAGGAATTTTACATCTTACTGTTGCTTCTCACGACAGGTGTTTTTGGTGTATTTGTAAGCTTCGATCTTTTTTTGTTTTTTCTCTTTTATGAACTGTCTGTCCTACCGATGTACCTCTTAATCGGTATCTGGGGCACGTCGGCCAAAGTAACTCCGAAAGGCATTTTTGCCAATGCCATTAAGATGACGGGACTCGGTAGTAAGGAATATGGAGCAATGAAGCTTACATTGTACCTACTCTTGGGTTCTGCATTTATCTTAGTCGGGTTCTTCGGTCTCTATATCTTTTCGGGTCTTCATACATTTAACTACACCGCTCTCGAGGAAGTCACCTTAAACAAGGGCACACAAAATTGGCTCCTAATACTATTCTATATCGGATTTGGGACGCTTGCAGGTGTTTGGCCCATTCATACTTGGTCGCCCGATGGACATGCAGCAGCACCTACTGCTGTATCAATGATGCATGCAGGTGTTCTTATGAAGCTTGGTGCTTACGGGATCATAAGAATAGGAATGGGACTTTTGCCGGATGCTGCTGAAACCCTGGCTCCATTGATAGGTACGGTAGCAGTAATAAACATTGTATATGGTGCTTTTGGTGCAATGTGGCAGAGGGATCTAAAATACGTGGTTGCTTATTCCTCTGTTTCACATATGGGAATTGTATTGCTAGGCGCCGCCACACTAAATGAAATGGGTCTCAACGGAGCAATTTTTCAGATGTTTTCGCATGGAATAATGACAGCCCTTCTTTTCGCACTTGTTGGTCTAATTTACGAGAAGGCCCACAGTCGTGAAATATTAAAAATGGGGGGATTTGCTAAAAGTATGCCGGGAATTGCCACCTTCTTTTTAATCGGTGCTTTAACTTCACTGGGATTGCCCGGTCTAAGCGGGTTTGTCGCAGAAATTCTTGTATTTTTAGGGGCATGGAAATCTCCCTTATCCTGGTGGCTTATTCCTGCAGTACTTGGTGCATTTATAACGGCGGTCTACGTGCTAAGAGTTGCAAAGTGGATATTCTTCGGACCGAAAAAAAACAGTACACCACTTAAAGACGCAATTGGCTATGAATGGATAGCACCAACAGTTCTTTCTGCAATTCTAATTGTATTAGGGGTATATCCAAAATTATTATTGGATCCAATCAGTACAAGTATCGTTGAATTTTTAGGGAAGTTCGTTAAGTAAATCCAGGAGCTTAATTAATGTTCAAACCAATTCTGTTAGAATCCATTCTCCTAATTGGAATATTAGTTGTATTCTTTATGGATTTGTTCCTCCCGAAGAGCAAGAAAATTATATCAGGGATTTTTACGCTTTTTCTGTTATTACTTTTAATATTAATAAGCGTCACAATGGACACGAAGGGCTTAATGTTTGCAAATAGCTTTGTTAATGATTCTTTCTCAATCACCTTAAAACAGATTTTTTTATTAGCAACCGCAATCGCAACCTTGGGTTCAATTAGTCATGCAGAGAGATTACTTAAGGGACGTGAGGGTGAATACTATTTACTTTTGTTATTTTCCCTGGTGGGCATGATGGTAGTAGTTTCTTCCAGAGAATTACTTCTACTTTTTGTTGGATTCGAACTCATGAGCATCCCGCTCTATGTACTCTCCGGATTTTCAAAAGAAAACCCAAGGAGTGCAGAGGGTGCCATCAAGATCTTTTTATTCGGAACTGTATCATCCGCACTCTTACTCTTAGGAATTGGCATCTTCTTTGCTGCGACTGGTACGACTTTATGGTCTCCTTTTTCAGTACTGACCGGCCTGACTGACCCCTTAGGAACATTAGCTCTTATCATCTTGCTTTCAGGATTCGGTTTTAAGATTGCTGCTTTCCCCTTTCAGTTTTGGGTACCCGATACATATGAGGGAGCTCCTACGCCATTTGTGGCTTTTCTTTCCGTGGCTCCAAAGATTGCAGGTTTTGGAATATTATTCCGCTTCTTATTTGAAGCGCTTGATCCTCTTTATATAAATTGGACTCTTTACGCATTTTGGCTTGCTGCACTAACGATGATAGTAGGTAATCTTTTAGCCCTCCCACAGAAGAACATTAAACGACTTTTAGCATACTCAGGGATTGCACATATCGGATACATTCTATTGGGGTTAGCTAGCGGTTCACAACTTGGATTGGAAATGAGTGTTTTTTACTTTGTTGCCTATCTGTTTTCTAATATGGGTGCATTTCTTGTAGTGGAGGTAGTAAACAGGTCCAATGGAAGTGACGAACTTGACTCATTTAAAAATCTCTCTGGTCGTTCTCCATTCTTATCGCTGGCGATGCTGGTGTTTTTACTTTCACTAGGTGGGATTCCTTTCCTCGTGGGTTTCTGGGCGAAGCTTTATATATTCTTGGCTGCTGCAAACTCAGGTTATTTCTCGCTGGTATTCCTGGGAGCTCTCATGACGGTGGTAGCCCTCTTCTATTATCTAAATGTTGCAAGAAGGATCTATATAGATAAAGGTACTGACGAATCTAAACCAATTACACTACCCCTTAGTTTAGCGGTAAGTATAGGTATATGTGCATTGTTGGTAATATTACTTGGATTCTATCCTGAAGGAATAGTTACGTTCTCCCAAAAAGCAATCTCTTCATTCGCTGATTCAGGTGTGCTGTTCCAAAATTCACTACATCATGCTCTTTCATCTATGGGTATGTAATCGCGCTTTTCAGGTCCGACGTATATTTGTCTTGGCCGTGATATTTTTCTTTCTTCATCCTGGAGCATTTCTTTCCACTGTGCCAGCCAACCTGCTGTACGAGCTATAGCAAATAGAACAGTGAACATACTTGTAGGGAGCCCCATACTTTGATAAATAAGCCCTGAATAAAAGTCAACGTTTGGGTAGAGTTTCCTCTTTACAAAATATTCATCTTCAAGGACTATCCTTTCCAGCTCAAGTGCAATATCTAATAATGGATTCTTACCCGTGACCTCAAAGACCTCGTGAGCAATCTGCTTTACTATTTTTGCCCTCGGATCATAGGATTTGTAAACTCGATGTCCAAACCCCATAAGTCTGAACTCCCCTTCCTTCGCCCTTTTTATATATTCAGGAATTTTATCTTTCGACTCTATCTGTTGAAGCATGTTTAATACCGCTTCATTAGCACCACCATGAAGAGGACCATAGAGTGCTGCTATAGCCGCTGCGGTTGCGGAAAAAGGGTCAGGAAGAGAACTTCCAACACTTCGCATAGCACTGGTACTACAGTTTTGTTCATGATCGGCATGAAGCATGAACAGCACGTCAATCGCCTTCTCTATGACAGGATCAGGTTTATATTTAAGCTCAGTCATTTTAAACATCATGTTGAGGAAATTACCTGTATAACTCAAATCATTGTCTGGATATACGTATGGCTGTCCGACAGTACGGCGATAGGAGAATGCTGCGATAGTCGGAAGTTTAGCAATCAGTCGATGAAGTTGTATTTCCCTCAATCTGGTGTCAAAGATTTCCTTGGCTTCAGGGTAAAACGTTGAAAGCGCGCCTACCGTTCCTAATAGCATGCCCATAGGATGGGCATCATATCGAAAGCCATCCATGAATTTTTTAATATTTTCATGAATGAAGGTGTGGTGAGTTATATCATGGACCCATTTATCATATTTGCTTTTTGACGGTAGTTCACCATAAAGTAATAGATATGCAACTTCAAGGTAATTACTACGTTTGGCTAACTGCTCTATGGGATATCCACGATATAATAGGATTCCCTTATCCCCATCTATGAAGGTAATAGTACTTTTACAGGAAGCGGTATTGCTATATGCAGGATCATAGCTCATCATTCCAAAATCACCTTCAGAAACCTTGATTTGGCGGAGATCAATTGCCTGTATAGTATCGTTGTTTACTGGAATCTCGTATGTCTGTCCAGTCCTATTATCAGTAATTGTTAACGTTTCTTTGGACACGTTAATTCCTCCTTATAAGAATCGGTATACTATGCTATACAAAATAAAGGATAATAATGTTAATAATTAAATATAACAACTTAGTTTAGTGGTTTTTTAACATCAATTACAGATATGAAAATACCTAAACTGATTAAATTTTCAATTATACTTAAAAGCTAGGCAGATGATAACTATCTAGCCCCATAATTAAATCCTAATAGGCATAGGAGTAAAACAGCCAATAAATACCAGGAGTGCAACAAGGCTCAGAAACTTTCTCCTGCCATCTAGTCGAACTTCGTCATACAATGTTGGTGGATGTTTGGTTCCCAAAAATGTTAAAAGTAAAGCCCACCACACCCAGCCGCCCCAACCTTCAAAAATAACTATGTCCTTATAATTGCTAAAAGTGGTACCATCAAAGTATGATTGAAAATACTGAGCTATCGGCTGTGTTCCAATACCGAATATGAGAAGTACAATAATAATCAATATTGACGCACGCCGATGCCATTTATTGGAAAAAATAGCGTATGTTATATGCCCTCCATCAAGTTGACCTGCAGGAATTAAGTTAAGCGCAGTTACAAACAGCCCAATCCATCCAGCGAATGCTACTGGATGAAGTAGAAGGTCATAACCCTCTGGAATTTTACCAACTATGCTGTCTGCAATAAAAGAGAATATTAACGGCGATCCAAGGGTTAGTCCATGCTCAATTGAACTATCTGTATTCTGTATAATGGTTGAGAGTTTAATCCCAATAACGATAACTGGTATAGCAGCCAATATTCCCGCAAGGGGCCCGGCAATCCCAATATCAAATAGCGCCCTCTTTGTAGATATAGGTGATTTTATTTTAATAAATGCCCCGAAAGTACCAATTGGTGAAATAAGTGGGGGTGCGGGTATAAAATATGGTGGTGTTATTTCTACACCATATTTCTTACCATAAATATAATGGCCCATCTCGTGGGTACCAAGAATGAAAAGAAGAGCCGCCGAAAAAGATAACCCGCTACTAATGCTTCCTCCTTGAAAGAATCCTGCGAGAAAAGTAGTAGCAAGAGTAATGACAAATAATACAATATGTATTGTTCGTATCTGCATATTACTTTCAGATTGAATTAACCCCTGCTGGATACGGAAATTCTCGTAAATATAACCAACTTAATTTTAAATTTAAAGAACGTTTCCTTTAATGGTCATATGATCCAACATCTATTCGACTTCCATTAATTTTTTGTCGATTGATTCAATAACCTCAATCAGATATCTTTTAATTTCATTTTCCTTCTTTTCATTTAAGATCTTGGATCGAACATCTTTAATCAACTTTTCATCTAACCTTTTAGACAGAAACCTTAGAATTGGTGCACGTGATGGTGAGACACTGAGATTGTGATACCCTAATGAAATCAAGCCCAAGGCACCTGTAGGTGTACCCGCCAATTCTCCACATACTGAAACCTCTCTATCTAAAGAGTTAGCCTTACAATATATATCATTTAATATTCTCATTACAGAAGGATGAAAGCCGGAATATAAGTGCCCTACGATATTAGAGTTTCTGTCAACAGCCAAGACATATTGGATTAAATCATTCGTACCAACTGAAATAAAGTCAATCATATCTTTGTAATCATCTAATTGGTATAGAATAGCGGGTACTTCCATCATAACTCCAAGTTGTGGTAAATCTGAAGTTTTCAGCCCCGTTTCAGTGCCAATCTGTTCTATGAGATTCCGGGCCGTTTCTACTTCCCACAAGTTGCAAACCATTGGTAGGAGAATTCTTAAACAATGCCCCTTCTTGGATACCAACAATATCGCCCTTATCTGATCTATAAAAAATTCAAGGTACTCCATTGAGAATCTTATCGCACGTAAACCAAGGAGAGGGTTCTCCTCTTTTGGAAAATCAAAATATGAAAGAATCTTATCTGCACCTATATCGAGGGTTCTTATCGTCACGAATCCGTCGAAGTTTCTTGCAACTTCTTCATAAATATTTACTTGCTCCTCAACATTTGGCCATCTGTTGTATTGAGCGAATGTAAATTCTGTTCGAAATAAACCGACGTCCTTAATGTTATGTTGTTTAGCGATTTGAATATCAATAGGGAAACCTATATTTGCAGATAAATGTAAATTAATATTATCCCTCTCACGGTGTGTCTCATCTTTTTCAATAAATTCATTTAATTTAATGCTCTCATTGAGGATATTCTTATATTCGGAAATAAGATCTTCGTCAGGATTCGAAAAAACAAAGCCGGTTTTCCCGTCGACAATAACTTGTTCACCCGATTTCAAGAGATTAGAAATGTTGTCGATCCCAACTACGGCAGGTATTCCAAGGGATTTTGCTATAATTACCGTATGAGAGGTCTCTCCTCCTCTTTCTGTAACGATCCCAGAGACTTTGTCTTTGTTTAGCATTCCCAAGAATGATGGCCCAAGATCATATGCGACAATTATTGAATCTTTGCTAATATCACGTGATACATTATCCTTCTCACTTGATTTGAAAAGCTCATGAAGGATTTTTTCGCCAATGTCTCTGAAATCCTGAGCCCTGTCTCTTAGATACCTATCCTCAAGGTTTTCAAAATGTCCTGCAATAGATTCTATTCCTTCTACAACTGCAAGTTCAGCTGCAGTTTTATCTTCTTCTAACTTATTCAGTATCGTGTTCTTTAAGGTTGAATCTTTTAGAATCATCAAATGAGATTCAAAGATATCTATCTCACTTTCTGATAATAGTTTTTTGGTCCTAAGGTCCTGAATCAAGTTTTTTAAATCTTTTTCTACTTCCAAAAACGCATTTGATAGCCTAGATTTCTCCTCATCCGGGGAAGATGGTACTAGTTTATCGGTCAGTACTTGTTGGAAGAGACCTCTGAAGAGATGAACTGTACCCAGTGCAAATCCTCCGGAAACACCCTTACCCTGATAAGTTTTTGTTTCATGCTTTAATATTGAGGGTGTTTTTAGACGATCTAATCTATCAGCAACCTCAAGAAGCCCCGCGAGTCTTGATGCAATAATCTGAAACAGTGTTTCCTCAGCCGGATTTATCAGTCTTCTCTCTCCAATCTGACCAACTAATACACCTAGACACCTGTTCCGGAGCATTATTGGTACCCCTATAAAACTCTCATATTCATCCTCTCCTATTTCCTCAAAATACTTATAACGTGGGTGTTTTGAAGCAGGCATGACAATAATCGGCCGCCGGGTCTCGTATACAAGGCCTGTCAAACCCTCTTCGGGTTTAAGGCTTATGGGGTTTGAAGGATCTACGTTTAATCCGCGTGTAGACCTAAGTATTAAGGAATTTCTTTGGTTATCCCATGTATAGACAGATACAACATTAAAATGAAGCGAATCCCCTATCTTGTTAACAACACCGTTGAGAATGGCATCTAAACCAGTTGTCTGGTTTACAAGGTCGCTAATCTCTTGCACAATTTTGAGGTGGTAATCAGCCCTCTCGGTTGGCAAATTATCAATCATGAAGAGTCTTCAAAATTGGAATTCTTTAAATATATAGATTAAGGTCGCAATTATTATACCAAATAGATTCTCTAATTATTATTACAATAGGTTCTTCATTTTACAATTTCTATATTACAGGAAACATCTTTTATCTTTTAACTGGCAAATTCCCTGTAGCTCGCTACAGGGCTGCCTCTGTCCTGTCATTGCTTTCGAAGACAATTTCTTAGACCTTCAATGCATCTCATCTCTAAATCTCTTAGAGA
>JALLOG010000073.1 GCA_027717645.1 Desulfobacterota bacterium AH_259_B03_O07 | reverse complement strand
CTCAAAGCTAAGCTTGAAGACGAATAAATTACGGATCTTAAAGTGAGGCGATTCAGGCCCATCTTGCTCAGAATGGGTTCGTGGCAGAAGCACTAGAGATTTCAAATAACCTGGGTTTGTCACAAATAGAATTTCAATAGAAAGAATAAGTGGTGAGGAGGTTGGGGTAACGTACCTTATACTAAATATATACTAAAAGTTTATCATCCTTTTACAGCACATTTGTAATCCAGCTACTTACCTAACCAAATCAACCACATGAAAAAAAGAGGAGGTGTTATATATGTTATTCTTAATAACTCAAACCCACACACCAGAGCTCTGCCCTATGGATGTAGGTGGTTCAAAGACGTTGTATAATCCAAAGGCTAAAGGGGTCAAGCTACGGGCGATGTATGGTGCATTCTCCGGACACGTCATTTATTACATAGTTGAAGCGAATAGCCTGCAGGCGATTCACAAATTTGTCGAACCCGGGTGGGTGCGCTGCACTTGCACGATTACCCCGGTAGGCGAAGAGTCAATCAAGCGGTAGGAACATCCTTGTAGATTAAATTTGTTCGCACCCCTCCTAACACGGGGTTGCTGACTTCACTGTACTTTGAGCAAATTGCCTCACTTCTGTTGGCCACTTCGGCTTTGGCATGGGATTTGCTTTAAAAAGATAGTGACGATTTAAGAGCATAGGCATCATAAATAATATACAAGGAGGGAATAGAATGCCACTATACATGGATACGCACAAGGATCTGAATGATTTGACTGATGAGGGGATTGCAGCTGCTCACCAGAAAGATCTTGAGGTTCAAGATAAATATGGGGTTAATTACCTGAAATATTGGTATAACAAGAACCTCGGCATAGTGCATTGCCTGGTTGATTCTCCGAGCGAAGAAGCAGCCAAGAGGGTGCATCGTGAAGCTCATGGTCTCGTTGCGGATGAGATCTACGAGGTAAAGGAAGGTTCATAATAGTTAAATTCAATTTACATTAGTAATTAAGGAAGTCTCTTTTTATAAGGATTTCCGTATGGCAGAACTCAATAAAGAACAATATGAAATAAATCAAAGGACAAACAATAGTCACTTTGATACTAGAATTATTGGATCAAACCAAAAACTAACTGAATTAGTTGATCTCATAGAAAAA
Organism: Desulfobacterota bacterium AH_259_B03_O07; assembly: GCA_027717645.1. Classification (GTDB taxonomy): domain Bacteria; phylum Desulfobacterota_D; class UBA1144; order Nemesobacterales; family CSP1-2; genus JALLOG01. Next base: position 14,731 of record JALLOG010000073.1, on the reverse strand, counting down.
ATAGCTGACACTCCAATCAATGTCCTTATCACTGGGGAGAGCGGAACCGGTAAAGAACTAGCTGCACGACTCATTCATGATAATAGTTCCCGCTGTGATAAACCGTTTGTTGATTTAAATTGTGCAGCTCTCCCTGAAAGCCTTCTAGAAAGTGAACTGTTTGGTATTGAGAAAGGAGTAGCAACAGGAGTAGAAAAACGAGAGGGGATAATATAACTATCGCCATGGCTCGCACCATTTCGGATAGACTAGCAGCTACTGCAATAACATCTTTCGTAGGAAGGGAGCAAGAGCTCGATCTGCTTCGAGGTGCAATCGAAGCAAGTGATCTACCATTTGTAGTAGCTTACATTCACGGTATAGGAGGTATCGGGAAGACCCGCCTACTCCAAGCTACATTAAGTAATCTGGATCCAGAAATTACCTCAATTAAATTGGACTGCCGTGAAATTGAGCCCACGCAAAGGGGTTTTCTCCAAGCTCTTGGAAATTCCTTGAATTTTAAAGACCCAGAAAATGAAACATCCTCTATTATTTCCCGCTTAGGTGAGTTTAGAACTCGTACAGTTCTTGCTCTTGACACATATGAGACATTTGGTCTTATGGACACATGGATCCGTCAAGAATTCGTGCCTTCCCTTCCTGACTCGGTTTTTATCATTATTAACAGCCGTGAAAGGCCCAATGCAGCCTGGCTCACTACTCCAGGGTGGGAAACTCTTTTCCGAGATATTAGCCTTCACGAACTTCCAGAAGATGACGCTCATAAGATGTTGAGGCTACGTGGACTTAACCAGTCTCAAATTGTAAAAGTCAATAGTTTTGCACGGGGTTACCCGCTTGCTTTGGAACTAGCATCCGCAGCTATAAGGAATCAGCCCGATCTTGATATTATTGAAGGACCACCCCGAGAGATTTTGCAACAACTTACAGAGTCCTTTCTCACCGGTCTACAAAAGGAGATTAAAAAGGCAATTGAAGCTGCATCAACAGTTCGTCGTATTACTGAACCTGTATTAAGATCTTTACTAGGGAAGCCTAACGTAGGTGATATATTCGATAAGCTACAAGAACTTCCTTTTGTAAACGCTACGGATGAAGGTCTAATTCTACATGATCTCGTTCGCGAAACCATTTCTAACAATCTTTCAAGTAGAGATCCAGAACGTTACAGTTTATATCGCAGTCGAGCATGGCATTACTTCGATACAGAATCGCATCGGACTGAAGCAAGTAATCTCTGGCAGTGTACTGCTGACCTGCTCTATTTGATAGAAAACCCCGGTGTTAAGGAAGCCTTCTTTCCCAAAGGTGCAAGTGACTACTCAGTGGAACCCGCAACTGCCACTGATTGGGAAGATATCCGTGCAATCTCAGCATCTACAGAGCCTGTAGAATCATCGCGGTTCATAGAAAGATGGTTGGACAGGCATCCCGAGGCCTTTATAATTGCAAGGGCCCGCGACGGCAGTCTGGCAGCTTTTTTAATCTTATTCGAACCTGCAGACGTCGATCCTGAACTCCTGGCTAAAGATCCATTGACCTCCGCGTGGTCAAAACACTTAAATACAAACCCGATCGCTAAGGGTGAGCGTGTACTTTTTCTCCGGAGATGGCTCACTAGATCGATAGGTGAGGCGCCATCGCCAGCCCAGGCTGCGTGCTGGCTTGATGTAAAGCGGACATATATGGAGCTCAGACCAAATTTGAGAAGGGTTTATACAACCGTAATAGACTTGCCCACCTATGCTCCCAGCGTTAGTGCTCTTGGATTCGTACCGATCGAGCAGGCAAATGTAGTCCTCGGGGGAATCACATATAACACTGCCATGCTCGATTTTGGTCCAGCAAGTGTTGACGACTGGCTTAAAAGGTTGATTGGAGCAGAGCTAGGGATAGAAAGAGAAGAAATAGAAGAACTACCTGAGGGAACTGTCACAATATTATTTGCCGATATTGTAGATTCGACGATGCTAACTGAAAAACTCTCTGACGATGCTTTTAGATCTCAAGCACGTATATTAGAGGAATCTTTGAAAAATGTCATTAATGAATCCGATGGGAAAATGGTTGAAGGCATATTACTTGGTGATGGGGTAATGGCAGTATTCAAGTCCGCACGCAAGGCAATAGAATGCGCCATAAGGTGTAATGATGCCTCGAAAGAAACTGAACTACGACTTCATTTAGGTCTACACGCAGGTGACGTAATCAAGGAAGGTAAAAACGTTTTTGGTGGAGCGGTAAATATAGCGTCTCGTATTGCAGACATTTCATCTCCCGGAGAAATAATTGTATCCGAGACTGTAAGGAGTCTAGCAAGAACTTCGACTAAAGTTACTTTTGAAGATAAGGGTCTCCACAATTTGAAGGGAGTATCTGATCCTCATCGAGTCTTTGTAGTTCGATTTTCGGGACAGTAATCCTGACTCTTCCAGCGAAGCGATCCCCATTTATTCCTGATAAAGATTCAATCATAAGAATTAACCGTCCAATAATAATGTAAATAATTTCCCGACATTCAAAAGTACTTTCAGTTAAATTGCTTTTATTAAAATTACGTAAACGAAGTTTACACACTAGAATCCTCAGTAAAATAAGATATTAGTAATATCAGTTAGTTACAATTACGGCACAGCACTCTTTCATCATTTTATCCATCATGCTTTTCATTTCTCCTTTATTCATGTTTTCCATCATTTTTTTCATCATATTCATGCTATATTCTCCTCAAAAAATTTATAGTAAATAATATCCGTTTATAAATAGTGAAAATGGATACATTGGCCGTACTTTCTAGAACTGGCTCCTTTAACCTTCCATTATTCGCGGTTCCTTTCTTTCATTCAGCATATTAAGAATTTTATCAGCAACCTGGCTTGCCACTTCTTTCCGTTCTGTTTCAGGGACGTCATCCATAATGAAAATGTCTGAGTATTTCTTGTGTAAAGGGAGGGCATCGATGTGAACTATTTTCCCCTCATCAACTAGATTTTTCAAAATCCTTCCGACGCATTTCAAAAAACAACCATCAATCATAATAATTTTATCAGCTTCCCTTACCCATTGTGCCATAGACGAATGTGGTACTAAGCTTACTTCCGCATAGCAACAGCGTGCGTATGGCTCTTCTTTCGCTACCGTATTGGCTGCAAGACGAGCGATATCTCCGCGTATACAAGGACCCTCACAAGACAGAACCGGGATTTTTTTATCAAGGATATTTTGTTTTGCCCACTTTTCACCTGCTGGACAGGACCCTTTCACCCCTTCAACCTCAAGGGAAAAATTTGGTGTTGATTTATTCATGATAAATACCTCCTTCTTAATTTAGTTGCAAATTTTATGCCAATAATATTTGTGTAATATTTCGGGAAGTTGCTAACAAGATATGGGTTTAGAACCTGTCTGATGTAAGAAAATCTTACATCAGACAGGTTTGCTAATCCACGCCCTTATTGTAACTCCCCCAAAACATTTCAAAAACATTAGATGTTATTTTGGCATTTAAATTGCACATAAATGAAGATTAGGGAGGTGATAAATAAAATGGTACAAATTATGAAAGGTATTGCTGCTGTAATAATTACTGCTGTAATATTTATCGCATTATTCGTTCCTTATGCAGTAGGTGCGATGCTTATTGCTCTTTTGGGCATGATAGTCATTCTTGTTTACTTCGGAGTAGAGGCTATTTCTCTTTCTAAGAGGTTTGTATTGAGAACGTTTTACTGCCCGTTTAGGAAGAAAATAGTAAATGTAAAACTCCGACCCAGTATTTTCACCTTTAGAACGTTCGACGATGTTATAGAGTGTTCTGCCTTTAATACAGGCAAAGTTACCTGAGGGTCAAAGGAATATCTCAGAGGATGAAGGAAGACAAGTGTTAGTTTAAAAAATATAAAGGAGAAAATAGAAACATTATATGTATATTGAGATAAATTATTGAGTTTTTACTGGATTCTTGGCAATATCATATCTAACAACAAAATTAAGTAAGGAGGATAAGTAACATGAGGAAACCGATCCTAATTTCGATAATTATTTTTTTATTAGTCGTGGGAGTGGTACTGACTGTTACGAAAGATATTGGCTATAGTATACCCACCGTACCTACTTGGCTTACTGGATCAACTGAAGATAAAGTGAACAATCTTGGACGTATTCAACCCTCTTATGCTGACCTTATGCTATGGACTGGGATCCGCCTTGATGAGTTGTATGTGGGTGGAGTTCAAGGAAAACAGGAATATGCAAAACATCAGGCCATAAAAATCAAAGAAACCTTGGAAAAGGCAGCAATTGTTGATCCCAGGAGAAGAACGGGAATAGAGGGGCTTCTTTCAGCAAATTATCCAAGTCTCATAGAAGCGATAGAATCTGGAGAGCCAGAGAAATTCAAGGCTGCTTTCGGAAAACTCTACGCTAGTTGTGTTAACTGTCATGTTATTCAGGGAGTCTTCTTTCTTCCTCTAATTCCTACGACATCTATAAGTCCCATAACTTCAGGGTCTCTAGAAGCATGGCAGGAGATCCAGAAGTACATACAGCTGGAGGAGCAGAAAAAAAATTAATGATTTATTCCGTAAAAAATTATCCAAAATAGCGATTATTGGTAGAAAAGAAAAACTGTCTTGAAGATTTGCTATAACTTGGGATGAGTAACTCAATCAAGACTCATTCAAGATAGATCAGGATAGCCTAAGAAAAACAGAAGAAAATATCATAGATTACAAGAACAGCAAATCAAGAAAATTCATAGGCAATTTTGCTTGAGCATTTTGTTTTCTGATTCAAAAGAAGAAGCATAAATATATAAAGTAAAAAATCCGCAAAGCAGGCAATATCTATGAATTGGGCTCATATTCACCTGATGATAAACCATTATGGCAGAGGCAGGGAAGAAAGGTTCAAGCCCGAAAAATGCTATCCGAGATCTTTGGCTGGTTCACAGAAGGATTTGACACCACCGATTTAAAGGAAGCGAAAGCACTCCTTCAGGAATTATCATGAAATGACGGGTGGATACCCCGGTGACCCCTTTTCTTCAAAGCTCCTTTCTTTATTACATACAAACATTTCGGGTCATAGAACCTTTCGCATCTTAAGGTCCTGAACAACTGCATAGAAATAAAGAATTATTGCAACTGCTATTAGACCCCCCGCAAGTGTAATTGAGATTAAAAGTGTAATAGGAGTTAGTTTAAGGATAGAAACCATGATTAAAATCAATCCTAAGATGTTTAGAAAACCTGCAAAGATTACAACTTTATAAAGATTCTTATGGTCTGCTCTCATCATTTCCTCCAGGCTTCCTTTGGATGTGGTGAAACATGACAGTCCGCACCAAAACAAGATAGCTTATTTAGTCCTAGATCATTTAAATAATCCTCATGTTCCTCAACGTCTTGATATACTTCAACTGGTGCGTGGCAGTGAAGGCAAATGTGATTATCGTAGGTACCCCTTATTTTAATCGGTGTTTCATAGCCAACTATATAGTATTTCCATATGTGTCTGATCCCTGCCATCTTTGCTTCATAAGTTCCAAAGAGTCCGTAATCGGAATGGCATCCGTAACATTGATCATCCGCTATCCAGCGATACTGGTAATGTAAAGCTGCTATGCTTTCACTCTCGGAATTTCTGAGATCATGTATATACCCATTCATTATATGGCATGAGTTACAGAAATTAACCGGTTTCGATTCTTGAAATGCGATGCCAAAGTTCATAAAGTAAACTAGAGGAGAAAGAATTATAAACCCAATAAAAAGAAGCCACTTGGATGTGGGGGTCATAAGGCGTTTTCTCTTTATGAAAATTTTATAACCGGTAAGAAATATAGTTATAATACACAACACCATAATAACCCACTTTATCAGCATGGTTTCATGGTTGAGTGGAGTGGTGTTACCGTTTTCTGAGGCAAAAATTATCGCTAACTGAAAAATAACTATTCCTTTAAGCATGACTTATAATCCTCTTCCTGCTGTTCTTTGTATTTAAGGGTTGATAGGTAAGCAACAAGGATTTCATGATCTTCATCTGTGCCTTTAAATCTCTTTCTATACTTTTTCTTAGCAAGTCTTCTGCAATTGGGATCATCTTTGAAATACTCTTTTGGTTTTTTACTGAAATTCTTAATCCATTCGGAATCTCTTTCCGCTCCAACATGAGAGAGGTCTCCACCTTTCTTTGCTTCATTGTTTTCATCTTCTTCCTCTTCTTCTTTAATTTCAACTCCCTTCTCCTTGGCAAATTCTTCCTTTTCCTTTTCAATTTCTACAGATTCAGCATTTATCGTATGGCATGTATAGCATCTATTCTCTATAAACATCTTTCTACCTTTTTCTGCTACATCGGAGTCCTCGCTCCAGATCATTTTTCCCATTATTAGCAAAATTATTAGTATGAGAATGGTCTTGAAAACTTGTCCCATGTTATATGCCTCCTCCAATTAGTTTTATTCAGGGTTTCGTGGCATGTAACGCAAATTTTGTTATCTTTCACAGGCTCCCTCAAATACACTTTCTTTTCTGGTTCATATTCTATTTCTTTCCCAACCTCTTCTTCTAGATATGGAAAAACGATTAGTTCTATAAATTTCCTGCTTCTCTCATTTAAATCTGCTTCATATACAACCCTTCCTTCTATGACTCCCTGAGGATGTGGGTCGTGACAGGTGAAACAAGCGATCTTCCCATTTTCATCCCCTGGAAGGGGTTTTGCATCCTTTCCCCCGTGTTCCTTAACTCCTGCGTGCTGAATTTCAGAATGACATCCTAAACAGTTTTCCGATGGGAGATCAACGAGGAAATAAGTTGGGCTTGTCTCTCCTTTTTTAGGAATGTCCGTATGGCAATCCAAGCATACAAATTGATCATCAATCATCTCTATATGGGGATTTTCTTCTTCCTCGTCTTGAGTGTAAACACTCAACGGGAATAACAATATGATAAAAATAATTACAAGCAAACTAGTTCTCATATCCGCCCTTTATATGGCATTTATCACAGAATGATTTAAGTTCATGACAGTTTCCGCATTCCCTGGGATTTGCCCTAGCCTCGATCCCATGAATAAATCTAAAATTCCTGTCGTGGACTCTTAAAGTAGGAAGATCTCTTCTTTTATGGCAATCTGCGCAGAACCTGGGACTATGGCAGCTTTCACAAGAACTCACGTCTGCCTTCGAAAATACAGCATGTTTTGACGTCCAATCGAAATTGTGATTAGCAGGTATGATATCACGCATGTCGAAATGACATGTTCCACATTCATTGGGTGCTATACTCCCAGCTTGAGGGTTAAAATGGCAAAAATGGCATGTTTCCTTTCCAGGGAAGAACGATTCCTTAGATATTTCAATCATTTTTTCTTCCTCTTTTTCCTCTTCAATTTCCAAACCGGTGGTGTGACAGACAAAACATTCAAATCCTTCATTCTTCAGCACCTTTTCATGCACTTCATGAGAGAAGGTGTCTTGTATCCTCTGAGGCCTTTTCGCATTCCGTCCCAATTCAATTTTCTCAGAATCTAGGGTTTTGCATCCATATAATCCTAGAAAAACAATGAAACTAATCCATATAATTGTAGTTTTCATCTTATCCCAGAGAAATAATAACTTAGTCCCAGATCAACCCTGACATCTCTCTCAAAATCAGGGTTGGTATTTATTTCAACATCGGTTCTTAATACCAAATCTTTAACCAAAAGATATTCCATCCCAAATATGTAACTAAAGGCGTTACCTTTTTGATTAGTAATTTTGTCGTAATAGGCATAGGCAAATGCAAACTGAAGCTCTAAGCCTCTATAGATCTCCTCGGTTATGTCAAAATTTAGACCAAATGCATAATCATCTTTTCTTCCGTCGATAAAATAAAATCCATTAAAAGCCCTTAGCCCAATTTCGCTCCAGAAATCCCATGAAAAGCCAACCTTTACAATGTTCCCGCTGGTTTTTTCGTCTTCAATAACTTCATACCTAGAAAAGGCATAACTTGCATTCACCTCAAGATAATTCGTGGCTATGAATGTAAAACCGACCTTTGCTTGATGCATCCTGCCCACTGAAAAAAGGTCAAAGATTGGGTCTAGACGGAATTCATCACGGTCTTTATCTAGATTATAGGTGTCATATTCAAGATTTAGGTAAAGGGATCTAATTAGTGTAATTCCAACACCAACGGTCAGGAGTGCAAGATTTCCCTCCCCAAGGTCAATCTCGGCCAGGCCGTAAATATCCGCATAGTCCGTGAAAGGTACTACTCTATTAAAAGCGATATTGAGGAAGTGTCTTGCGGAAAAATTATCCGGATCGTAGAGCTCATAACCTATTGAGAATAATGCACCTAGAAATTTATCTGATTTAAGTTTAATGCCTGCGGCAGTAAAACTTTCCAATGGTTGCTCAGGCTCAGGCTGAAGATCTTTATCCTGGTATCCACCGTAGGCTACAATTTGTATTCCATCGATCGGTTTTATCCTGACTAGCCCGCCATCTAAGAGGAAAAAAATAACACTTTCGGCTATAATCTGTCTTCCTAAACGCACCTCGAAAGTCTCGGATGAATTGTTATATTGAAGGAATGCATTATATACATCGAATGATTCGTCCTCTCCGTTGAATATTTCTCTATATCTAAAAAAGGTATTAAAAGAAACATTATATTCAGGGCTTACAGCATTAAATTCAAAATATTGATAAAAGGGATAAATATTTTTCTTGCTTCTATCTGGACGCAGTATAGGGCTAGGTGCTTGAAAAAGAGTTTGGGTGTTTCCAAAAAAGCCTATACTTCTTGGACGTATTATCTCTACCTGGCTGTGAGCGAATCCTACTCCTAATAAAATTAATAGTATGATGAAGAGTAATTGGAGAAATGTTCTCGTCAATTATTTATCAACTCCGTTATCGCCATGACAAATAGGACAACTGGGAAGACCTTCTTCTACGACGAATTCCTGTATTTCTTCAAGTGGAAGTATCCCTATGCCTGACCGATCAACTTGATGAATATCAAATATAGGATGGCATACAAAGCATTCCGAACGTCCCCATCCGTCCGGGTGCTCTTCTTCCGTTAGGATTAATCCTTCATCGGAGTCAAATATATCGCCGAAGTCTTGACCCTCGTTATCCTCTCCGACACAAGACATTATCGACAGCACAAGTAACAATAACAGGATCTTTTTCATATGTGCAATCAGCCTTCTTAACTATAACACTAACACTTAATCGTTCTAACACTCAATCGTTCTCAGGTCTATTTATTCGCTCACTCGGCGGAAGCGCTGGCAGGTGAACTTCCGCAGCACCAAGCGGATCACCGGCGGCATGACACTCAACACATGCACTTTCGGGCTGCGCACCCCCAAGGTGATTAACACCCGTGAGTGCGTTACCAGCTTCGTTAACTCCCAAATTGTCGTGGCATGATACACATGCATCGATCACAGGTTGGGTGGAGAATGTATCGAGTACTACATTCTCGTCGTCAACTTTTGCAAATTCCCTGAAAAATGAAGCCTGTACCCCGTCTCCCAGGACACCCATCCCAGGATTAAGTATATTCGTATTTGCCAGGTGACATGTGTAACAATCGCTCGTGTTCCCGGGATAGAGAAGGTTGCTGAAATCATGCACGCTTCCCCCGAATCCGTAGATTATATAAGGTTTTACGCTCAGATTCTCGCCTGTATGTATCATGTGTATCATTTCCTTAAAGTCTATAGCAGCCGTAATGGCGGTGCCTCCCTCGGGCACCGGCCTTACCTCTATATCGTCGGCTGACGGGTTATGGCACATTACGCAGTATTCAGTATTGTTTCTCAGGTTACCATGGATGCTGAAGTCCTTAGAGAATGTTCCGTGACAGGCATTACAGAATTGGTCTTCGGTAGTGTTGTCTACAACCATTCTCCTCGGCACGGGCACAGAATCGGTGACTGCAAAGTATCGTACTACGTTTTGACCCGCTTCGTTGACCGTCTCGAACAGAATCAGGTTATCCCCTCCAACCTCTCTTTGGATTCTTCCCTCTATACCGACCGCATAAGTGCCGCTGGCGTTGGTGGGAATCATCCCGCTGAATGTATAAACGAAGTTTCCGTCCGCATCAGGTCCCACTGCACTTGTGAGTCCTCTTTCCCTCAGGAAGTAATCCTCACCGGGGATCGCGCCCGAGCCCTCGTAATTTTGAATGAAGTAATCGGTTGTGGGGCCGGAAATAACCATGCTTACGGAGTTCATCTCGTCAGGTGTTATAACCTCACCGGCGTCTGTCTTCATACTGAACGTCACCTCCGCATGCTCACCGGGGCGTACCTGGGTTGAACCTGTTTCAGCGCTCCTCACGTCCGATATCTCGAAGTTGACTCCGGGGAGGCTCTTCGCCCTTAGAGGAACCGTGTGCGCTCCGGTTACGGAGATATCAAAATCGGTGTTTGACATCGGAATGTGGCACCCGGAGCAGTTGTTGTCGGTCAGCTGCACGGTAGGATGGTTAGTGGCTGTTGCAAAATCGACGTCGTCGTGACATGATCCGCAAGCTGCTCTTGTGGGATCGTTCTTATAAGCATCGTTCTGAACCGCCTGGTCGGTATGGCATTTTGTACAGTTTCTTATTTCCTGGGGAAATACAACTTCGGAATAATCATGAACACTGCCATTGAAACCTACTATAAAATAAGGCATTCCCGCTTCAACGCTCGGAAGCATCTCTCCCCTATGTATCTTGTGGACCATTATTTTGAATCCGATGTTGTTGCCGGATTGAGGATCTATCTGATCAACTGTTTCGCCTGTATCAGGGTCTATAATTTTAGTTGTGTGGCAGGTAATACACACCCCGGTTGCTCTCCTTATTCCACCGTGAAGTGCAAGCGGGTCGTGGCAGTTGTTGCAAGCCTCCGTCACGACTATGTTTCTTATTTCGGTTACAGGACCACCGTTTGGTACGAAGTCGAACGTCGCGTTCGAGATCCATTCCTGACTGCCGATAACTCTTCGCGCATAAATGGCCACAGTATGGGTTTGACCGGTGTTATAATTCTCCGGCAGTACAGTCGAGAATGTGTAGCTGAAAACACCTGCGTCCATTTCTTCGAATGTTCCGTCTCTTTCGGCAGTAGCTTGGGTCTGTCCCTCCTGGTCCCTTGTGATATAATTTATATATTCACCGCTTTCAACAATCCTAGCTATTATAAAGTTTATTTGATCCAAATCATCAATACTTAAAGGATTACCGTTTTCGTCTTCCAGCCTTATCATTGCGACAGGCTGCCGGTTAGCGTCTATAAAGGCATCCAATATTATTACGTTGAGTTTGTTAATGTTTGAAGGGGGAGGTGGTGGTGGATTAACAGTTCCGTCTCCACCGCTGCAGCCACCGTAAATAAAAGCAAGGAGAATTGAAACAGCTATAATACGGAGTAAAAAACAATTGCACAAATTTCCGTATAGAAATTTCATTATTCTCCTCCCTAAAAATTTACTTGTTTTCTTAGTATCTAATCGACCAAATTTCTAAAATATTCCATATGTATAATTTTTAATAAATCTATAATTATGTATACCATGAATATAGAAAGCTTCAAAAAGGTTCTATTTAAATTCATACCAATCCATTAATTTTATAATGCAAATTCCATGCCTTAGAAGATTTTTTATAGATTTAAGGAAGTTATAGGGATAATATGCAAATTGGTATTGTCAGATGTAAGAAAATCTTACGAAATATTTCAGTTTTTTATGCTAAAAATTTAAGAACTCTATTCTAATCTTGGATTGCTACACTCAGACTATTTATATAACGTGCCTTACTTGATTGCCAAAATAGCCTTAATGAATTTAAAAAATACCGCTTTTGGCATGAATATTGCAAATTTATTAGCTGAGTAAGTTCAATTATTATTCAGTTAAGGAGAAGCTTTCAAAAAGACATGACGAAAAAAGAACGGCACATTGATTTTTCCATATCTCCATTCATTGTAATATGGGAAGTTACGCAGGCATGCGACCTAGCTTGTCACCATTGCAGGGCAGAAGCTATTAATTGGCGCGACCCGCAAGAACTCTCAACCCAAGAAGGGTTTAACCTTATTGATGAAGTTCACTCGATGGGAACAAAAATTATGGTATTGAGCGGTGGAGACCCCATAAAGAGAGAGGATATCTTTGATTTGATTCGACACGGTGCAGACCTAGGTGTACGAATGGCAACAATTCCCGCTGCCACCCCAAAGCTTACTTTACAGTTGGTTAAGAAGCTGAGAGCGGCTGGGTTGGCTCAGATGGCTCTGAGCTTAGACGGTCCTAATGCCCAAATTCACGACTCTTTCCGAGGTGTTCCCGGAGCTTTTGATTTAACCTTGAGAGGTGCTGATTATGCCCATTCGGTAGGTCTTCCCCTCCAAATCAATAGCACTTTTAGTAAATACAATTTTGGTGCTTTCGACGAGATTGCTCAACTGGTCAGGGATCTAAACGTTGTCTTCTGGGAAGTTTTTTTCCTAGTACCTATAGGACGAGGTAAGCTCCTGGAGCAGATGACTGCCATCCAATACGAGAAGCTATTCCAAAAGCTGTATAGACTTTCTAAGAAGGTCGATTTCATAGTTAAGGTCACCGAGGCACAACACTACAGGCGATACGTTTTTGAACAGGAGACGAAAAATCATACTGGAGAGAGGAAGCGTTCTGAAGTAAAGTTGTCCAGCCGCTCAACCCGTGATTCACGACCGGATGAGGGCATTGGCCGAGCGCCTAAGGTTGTTAATGCAGGTAACGGGTATGTTTTTATTTCTCACACAGGTGAAATCTATCCTAGTGGATTTCTCCCACTTTCGACTGGAAATGTCCGCCGTGATTCACTTGCTAGAATCTACCGTGAGCATCCGACTTTTAAGCTTCTTCGCAATCCTGACTGCCTGCTTGGTAAGTGTGGAACTTGCGAATACAGAGTCATCTGTGGTGGATCCCGTTCTCGCGCCCACGCCATGACGGGTAACTATATGGAATCTGAGCCAAAATGTATATACGCGCCTAAGAGCTGTAAACAATAGGAGGTACTGAGTGAAGGTTTCTACTCCCTCAGGTGACTTAGAAGTATCGATAATAGGTGCAAGCGTAGAAGGGAACTTTATTGTCTTAAAAGTACAAATCGGAGTATGGAATCCCAAAATCTACCTAACTAAAGATGATCTTTGGTCCTTTTTTTCAATTCTGCTCCGTCCTTCTGTTTTGCTCTATTTTCTAATGCTACCTTTTCGATTCCTTTTCAGACGCAACAAAAATAATTAGGCTGTATTTTACAATGACATAGAATTTAAACTTAGCGAAGAGGATCTCGATCCGAGTCCAATTAAGCAGTTTGAAAAATGGTATGAAAATTCCCTAGAAGCTGATTTCCCTGGCGCAAACGCTATGACTCTAGCAACCACGACAAAAGAAAGTAAGCCCTCCGCAAGGATAATGTTTCTTAAGGGTCTTGATGATAATGGTTTTGTTTTTTATACAAATTGTGAAAGTAGTAAGGCAGAGGAATTATCGCAAAACCCGCAAGCTGCAGCTGTTTTTTGGTGGCCTGTACTTGAAAGGCAAATACGTATTGAAGGATCTATTGACAATCTATCGGATCGGGAAGCCGATTCATATTTTAAAAGTCGGCCGAGAGAAAGTAGCGTCGGGGCATGGGCTTCACAGCAAAGTCGAGTTATTAGTAGTCGAGAGGTTCTCGAGAAGCGTTTTAGGGAATTAGGAAACATTTACAAAGATCGAGAGATACCTAGGCCTCCTTATTGGTTAGGTTACCGTCTCAGGCCTTCATCGATTGAGTTTTGGCAGAGAAGACCGAACAGACTCCACGATCGTTTAAGATATCGATTGGTTGAAGGTATCCGATTTGCATACTTAGTTTATTTCGTAATTTCAATAAAGTTAAGTAGACCATCAAGTATATCTGTCACCGTTATTATACCGACCAGATCACGCTGACTGTTAACAACCGGAAGGGCATTGAATCTTCGTTTGCGGATTATTCTAGCGGCTTCTTCCAAGCTCGAATCTTCCGAAATTGAACTGGATTCTTGCTCATAACGTTTTCCACCTTAAGCCCTGGTTCCTTTAGATCCTGAACTAGGGCCATCCTGAGATCCCTATCTGTAACTATCCCTACTAGCCTACCATCACTAACCACTGGAATCTGGTGAATACTATTCTTCTTCAACAAGTGAAATGCATTTTTTATAGTTTCTAGGGGCGATACGATAATAGGATTTCCAGTCATACATTTTTTGACAATCATTTGCTTTACCTTATATTAACCTAAATGGATCGCAATTAAAGTGCCACTAAAATATTAAATGTATAAATAGCCCTAAGATATAAATGATGTCAGGTGTCAGAAAATCTTACAGAAATATTCGTTGATGTTAAGATCAATATCTCTGCAAGAAGCTTCTAGGTTCTGTCGGGATTAGAGATTCCTGACTATAGCAATTTATTGGAAATCGTCCAGTATTCTATAAACGCGGTTATCTAACCCTGCAAATAATCATTCAATACCAAAGTTTTTTAGCTTTCTGTAAAGAGTATCCCTCGAGATGCCTAGAATCTCAGCGGCTTTTGATTTATTCCCCTGAGTTTCACGCATTGCCTGCTCGAGGGCGAATTTTTCAAGCTTTTCTAAAGAAAGTAGTGTATGTTCTGATGCCTTTGTCTCCT
>JALLOG010000072.1 GCA_027717645.1 Desulfobacterota bacterium AH_259_B03_O07 | reverse complement strand
CATAAGTTTGGCTCCCCTAAGTTTGGCTCCCCTAAGTTTGGCTCCCCTAAGGTTGGCTCCCCTAAGGTCGGCTCCCACAAGGTCGGCTCCCACAAGGTCGGCTCCCACAAGTTTGGCTTCCGTAAGGTTGGCTTCCGTAAGGTTGGCTCCCCTAAGGTTGGCTCCCACAAGGTCGGCTTCCACAAGGTTGACTCCCACAAGGTCGACTCCCATAAGGTTGGCTCCCGTAAGTTTGGCTCCCCTAAGTTTGGCTCCCCTAAGTTTGGCTCCCACAAGGTCGGCTTCCACAAGTTTGGCTCCCACAAGGTCGGCATCCTGAAGATTGGCTCCCCAGAGGTAGGCTTTCTGAAGATTAGCTCCCCTGAGGTAGGCTTTCTGAAGATTAGCTCCCCTGAGGTTGGCCTTCTGAAGATTGGCTTCCCAGAGGTAGGCTTTCTGAAGATTTGTATTTGATAAATTTAAGTTTTGACCCTCTTTATCATACTTGCTTTGACGCCTACCAATAATGGTTAGTATTGCCTGTATATCAGCGTTAGGCATAGTTTGTTCGTATTTTTCGTTTTTAGTCTGATTTTCTTCTAATTCGTCGTTCTGAGTGGGCTGGTCATTTCTCGATGGCCAACGTGCATTTTCTCTTACATATGTACTAAGCACTTCCATAATCTGCCAATGGTCTCTTTCAGAATCTCTTGCAATTCTTTCCAGGGCATAGATTCCACCCAACCGAATTTCCAGGTTAGGTTTACCGTCTGAACGCAGACTCCCAATCTGGTCCATTGCTCGTGTGAAGCGTTCCGTAATTTGCCCTTCTTTATCTACCTGTAGGGTTTTCCATGTGAAAAAGAGGCCAATTAGAATAGCAGTTCCACCAACTATCTGTGCTAAAGTTTTACGTGCTTCATTTTCAACTTCAAATCGTTTTTCTGGTTTAGTAACACCTGATGAATTGGCTTGCCATATTGGTATAAACCATAGGGCAAGAATTATCAAAATAAGTACTACAATAAAAGTTACAATAATTATCGATCTACGGTTTTGTGCTAAAAAGTGCGTATTAATTAGTTTCATTAGTTGACTTTTTATACTCCCCACCTAGATACTTCCTTAGCGAGTCCTCAGTTACTACCCACCTACCGGCCATTTTCCCAGCTCGCAACTTCCCATCCTTAATACTAAGTGTCAAGGTAGTAACTCCCAGGTGTCTGGTTAGTTCCATGAGCGTATAAGCTCTTATTTCTCCTATTTCAATTGGCATTGCTGAATTACCCCCTTAGGGGATATGGAGGTTTATGATAAATAACAATCAGAACTTTTCATAAACAATATCATAATTTCTAAGCAATTGATTGTTAAGCAATTCAAATGCCTTTTCTTTCTCATCTCTTGTTCCATACTTTTCAACTATTGTTAAACATTTTTTACATATAGAGGGGAAAATAACATTTTCATCTTTACGGAATTAATTACCCAATATTCTTGTCTGACACCACTCACTGAATGTTTTCATGTTTCTATAAAAGAATAACACCAATTTTTATATTATGGTTTAGAGATTAATTAATTCAGTTTTAAAACCTTACTTAATCTTTGCTTATCCGAAGTTTTAAAAATATCACTTGACAAATTAGTGAATGTATCTATTACACATATACATGAGACAGAAAGGGTTAAGGACAAAATTATTTCACGTTTGGTTACATGAAAAGGAACTTGAGTATATAACCAATTATGCTGAAGAGAACTTAACGACGGCTTCAGAGTTGATTCGTTATTGGATTCACCAAAGTATGAAGAAAGAAGGTTTATTAAAAGATATATCGATAGATACAAAAATTAAGGCTAGGAGGTTAAAGTAAAATGGCTGTGTATAAGAAAAATAATAGATGGTATATAGATTACTATCTACCAGATGGCAAGAGAAAAAGAGAAACAGTAACAATACCTGGGGTTGATCCTCAACATATCAATAGACAGGATGCACTTAAAGCCTTATCGATTAGAAAATGACAGCTTGCAGAGGGTAAATTCGACATAGCTGATACAAAGAAACCTATCGTATTTGAGAAACTAGCAGAGGATTATCTTAAATATTCTATGGATAATAAAAGAGCACGGCAAAGGGATTTATACTCAATTAAACAGTTATTAACATGTTTTAAGGGCAAGTCATTAACTCAAATTACCCCATGGCTCATAAAGATATAAGCATGACAAAGCGATATTCTCACCCTACCCCAGATCACAAAAAACATGCCGTAGAGAGCCTAAATTTGGGTACTATGGACACCTATTTGGACAATAAAGAGGGTTCTAGCACTTCGGAAGGGATAGTAGAATCTAACGTAACTCCATTAAATCAAATGGTAATCTAATGGTCGGGGTGGGCGGACTCGAACCGCCGACCTCTGCGTCCCGAAGGCAATATTATTGATTTGTCTAGATTTGTTTCAATTTGTTTGAGATAGCTTATAGCATTAATTTAACAGGCTTTTATTATCTTTCGCTCACTTAGTCGATAGCTTCTATTTGTCTGATTTTGTCTAGATGGATCTCTAGTTTACTGACAAATCAACTGACATACTCTATAATCTGATAATAATTAATTAAAATTTTATGTGAGATAGCTAAAATGGTTGATATAGAAGATTTAATTGCTCTTGAACGTCTAAAGATCATAAAGAAAAAAGCACTTGAAGAAGAAAAAGCTAAAAAAGCTTATAAAAAGGGGAAAAGTCCAAAAAGCGAGTTCTATAGAAACCTTGTTGCTGAAGCGAAAAAAATACTAAATCGAAAAGAAACTGAACCATTAAGAGAAAGCTTTTCCGACCAATACAATCTTAATTTACTATACAAGTTAATTAAAGAAGATTTAGCTTCTGAATGGAAAGGGGCTAGGAATAATCCAAAGAAAAAAAGAGAAATAATTTACTCATATTTAGGCAATTCAGAAATAACGTTAACTCCGAATGACTTACTAAATATTCATAACGTAACTCTAGCTATTCTTGGACATATGTATTCCGCAAGTGAATCTTCTATCAAAAGAGCATTAAGAAATATTAGAAAAGAGCTTAAAAAACTTAGAAATCCGAAAAATAGATAATATTTCCTTCCCCTAAACTTTCCTAAAGTTTAAATAAGGTTCAAATTAGTTTTTTTTGACCTTTGTATTAAGACCTTTCTAGGCTCAAAATTATTACTACAAACAAATTTTGAGGAGGTAACTACATGGATAACATTGGAACACAATTGAATCCAAAACTGCTGGACGTTAAAGCTCTAGCAAAATATTTGTCGCTCACCGAGTGGAGCATCAGAAACTTGGTCAGAAAGCAAAAACTTCCAATTACTAGAATCGGATCGCGAATAATGTTTGAAAGAGATTCTATAGATGCATGGATCAGGAAACACTCAGTCAAGGAGGTGATTTAAAGTGTCAACTAATACCAACAATCAAAGCACTCAGAATGTATACAGGTTTATTGAGTCTATAGACCTCCAGCTTTTTCATTTACTCATGCGATATCTGAGAAAATACATCTTCACCACCAACGAAGCCGAACTCGCTCTGCTAGCCACTTATGCAATAGCCACCTATCTCTACGATCTGTTCCCAGCGTTTCCCATTCTACACATCCAGGGGGACTTTGAGACAGGAAAAGGCCGTCGATTGGAGCTGTTGAGTATACTTTGCAATGTAGCCTCCATACTGGTAACTCCGTCTGTCTCTTCACTATTCAGAACGATAGACGAAACTGAAGGCACCATTCTTCTAGATGAAGCTGACGAGAGCCTTAAGGACAAGTTAATCCTCAATATATTACTTGCCGGGTATAAAAGGGGCGCCTATGTCACGAGATCTGTCCGCGATTCAGCACATCCAAAAGACTTTAGACCGGAGAAATTCGCTGTTTATTGCCCAAAAGTTATTGTGACACGAAATGGTATTGATAATGATGCCTTGCATTCGCGTTGCATAACGATCATTACATCGCCTAAACCGAAAGATTCCGAGGTGCCGGATATCCTACCAGCCGAAGCTTTTTCCGAAGGGAAAGATTTAAAGGAAAGAATTGTCGGATCTGTTCGACAATTTAAACGAAAAAATCATATGGAGGTAAATAATGATCAAGCTTAAAGGTCGCAATGCAGAACTCATTTCACCATTAAATACGATTGCACAATATATACTAGGAGATGAGGCCACTGCGGAGTTAAATAAATTTATTGAGGATATTTTTATACCACAGTCAAGGGATCACACTATGCTTACGTTCCAGGAAGACATAGTTAGAATACTCGACGAATTGTCGCAAAAAGAGAAACCTTATCTAAGTAAGATAGAACTCGAGCTCCATAAGCTAGATACTTCTCAATACCGATTCATCACTAGAAGGCAAATTGCTTCAGTCGCTAGGTCACTAGGATTCACAACAAAAAGAGACGGTCGAGGATACTACGTAGAATGCACCCACGGGTTACTAATGGTTTGGAAGGAGCGGTATATATATAACCAAGATACTTCACAAAGTTCACAATCTACACAAAATCAAGAGAATAATGAATCAAGCATCATTGAAGTAAGTGTAGCTAGTGAACAAAATGTAGATTCTAATGAGATAAACAAAGAGAGCGAAATAAATAATTTACGGGATGAACTTCGAAGTTTACAGAAGGAACTCTTAACTCTAATAGAAGAAGTTCATCAACTTGAAGGCAAATTGGGTCACACTCTAGCACTAAGAAAATTCCGAAAGGCACTGGCGAAGTATCAATCACTAGGAGGTAAATATACTTACAATCCATGGGTTGAGCGGATTTCTTTTCACTAATGACCCGAAAAAATTAAAAATTTAATAAAAAAATGGTTACAAATATTGAAACTTAAGGGTGGTAAACAATACATGAAGAAGCGTAATAGAAGAATAAATACTTTGAGAGACCTTAGAAGGTTAGTAGCGGATACTTTAAACGGCGTACTCTTAGATGACATTCCGTTACAAAAAGTTAGCCAAATAGCTCAACTCTCATCCGTCATGTTGAAAATTCTAATAGCTACCGAATTTGAGAATCGAATAACAAAGGCAGAAGAAGTACTGAGGCTTCAAGAATTTAAAAATGAGCATCCAGCGCCATTAGTTAGTGACATCAGGAGTAATATCTACAAACTCCAAAACCCGGATTCCAATTTCAAGGAGAAATTAGATAATGAATAAAATCGAAAAACGGCTAGCTATGATTGAGAATAAAATTTCTGAGAGTCAAAATGCTAATAATGACAGGTCAGAATATATTAAACTCATTGAATCCGACTTACCTTTTGCTGAAAAGTTAGCATTTGCAGTCAATAAGGGGTGGGTTGATTTCCCTAGTATGGTCATCAGTAGTTGGGAAAAGATGAATAAGGTAAAATGACTTGATAAAGAGGCTATGATCGAGAATAAAAATACCCTTGAGTATAAGTTTGCTTGCAATATACAAGCATCTGACCTTGGAAGTGAATTAAGTGAGGGAGAAAAATTAGAGATTATTGAGTACATTTATGAGCGTGATGAGTGGAGAATACCGCCTGTTGAGAGGATTATTGAGGCTTTGATGGCAGAAGATAGGAGCAAAGTTTAACAAAACGTTTTTAGAATATTTATATTCTTATTAATTATGAAAGTTCACATAAAGGTAAATTGTGATTAGGTTCATTTGAAAGAATTACGATTCATGAATTAAAATATCTTTTAATCGAACTATGGATAACCAACCTACAAAGTGTCAGAAACTACTTTAATTCCTAAGAATGATAGAACTTCTGCGTTGATACCTTTCTTAGACGTTTGCTATGAAAGGCTAAAATCTATTCCTGTGGAATATTCTCATATTCCATTAACAGTGGTCTTTGGACTTTGGGATAATGAATCTACCGTTAGCGGTTCTGAGTTGGATACTGCACAAAAAGTACTGCGTGAAGCTGGACTCGATGGGGAAAATCTATATAAAGAGTTTTGTGAGCGAATCAATCAAATTTTTAAGGAAGATCAACATCTTTCAATCTGCTGTGGCAAGATTCCCCTTAACTTAGCTACAGCCATTGACCTATTTTATTTAGGTTCACGCCTAAAAACTGAAGATTACCTTGGAACTCCCTTAAATGATACCCAATTATCAAAATTGAAGGAATCATTCGAAAATGAGTTATATAAAGAAGAATATAAGAGATTTGCCTTATTTCATTTGTTTAACCTAGAGATCGAAGATAAGGTTCCACTCCGAATCAATAAATGGGTTATAGGTGAAATTCCCCCTCAACATATACCCATTGTAATTGGAGAAACGACTCCTTTTAGTCGCATCCATCTCCCCGAAGTCGGTAATTATTACCTTATTTATCAGGATTCAGAACCACCAAACAATTCCTATGATTGGATAATTGCGAAGTATGAGGAAGCCCGAAATATTGAGGGGCTTCTTCAATATTTTAAAGATAGCATAGTTCACATTGATTATTATACTTTCTATTTTCAACCACACTGGGTTAATACCATCTGGAGGATGGGTCATTTCTACTATGGGAATATTCGTCGCCATACACTCAAAAGGAAGTATAAGATTCATAATGAAGAAACAGGAGAACTAACGAACTATTGGCACGTTTATTTAAAAAACCATGATAAGTTTAAGAACATTGAAAAGTCTAAGTTAGGACTAGATATACAGCGTGCAGCGCGTCATTTCTCGAACTATCATTCTAAGTATCTGAAAGAAGAACAATTTATAGACCTTGTAATCGCGTTAGAATCATTATTCACTCCTGGCCCACAGGAATCAAATTTTCGCATAAGTCAGCTCGCTTCTATATTCCTTAGTGATGATGAAGAGGAAGAAGAAGTTTTTGAGTTCTTTAACAAAATTCTTCAATTACGTAATAAACTTTTTCATGGCTTTTACAAGTTGCGAGATGTGGTTGACGAAAGGTTTATAACTGATGAAGAGTTGGGCAAATTTTCTTCCTATATAAGAAAAGCACTACTCGGGTATATCGTTCTATACCTGAGGGGATACAATAGCAGGCAATACATCAATAAAAAGCTTTTATCAGCAATATTAAACGCCAAAACCAGAGAGGAATTCAGAAGAGAATTTAATTTTGATGTTTTCATGAACGAACAATTATCTGAATTGGTCAAGACTTAATGTGACATTTCGTAATTTAAAAGAAGATTATATTTCTCCTTCCATCAAACTCGTCTCTTCCCAATCTTTCTTGCCACACTTTGGGCATCTTACGATATCTTTAATTTCTGATTCTTTCTGTATTTCCCTAACGTAACCGCAATTTTTGCATTTTATTTGTTTTTCGCTTATTATCGCTGCAAGCTCTTCGAGGAAGTCAAACATTTCTTAAACCTTTAAAATTTTAACATATAACTTATTTCAATTCCTATCTCTCTTATAAGTACATTTCCTACACTTACTTCATTAGAATAGATCAAGGTGTAAATTGTGTAGAAGATGTACTTTGGTATCAAATATAATTTTATGATTAAATAAATCTTGATAGGTCAAATCTAAATTTATGATTGAACAGAAGTGAATAACGTAATATCAGTCCAACTTGACGGGGCAAAAGAGGAAAGGTTATCATACGAGATTCGATAGAAGACATCATGACCTATTATACTAAGATAATAATATCATTAGCCGTCTTCGGAATTCTATTTAGTGTAAGAATAGCGTTAGCGATTGATAAGTGGATAGTTGAAGAAGGTACTTCACCCATGGATGATTCGAGAACTGTGACTCTAGGGTTAGAAGCAGAGAACACTGTAAAAGGATGGCTCACAAGTGAAAGACCTTGGTTGATAATAAGATGTTTAGAAAATAAAACGGAACTAGCTATTTTAACCGGTATGTCATCTAACGTCGAATATGGCTCATTGTATAAGCACACGGTAAGAATAAGACTAGATGATGATAAGCCTTTTAGTGAGAAGTGGAGTGAATCAATTGATGATAAAGCTCTATTTGCACCAAGAGGAATTGCTCTAGCTAAAAGAATAGCCAAAGCAAAGAAAATGCTATTTGAATTTGTTCCATTTAGAGGTAATACGGCAATTGTTGGGTTTAGCGTAGATGGTTTGAACAAACATCTAAAAAAGGTGGCGGATGCTTGCAACTGGAAAATTTAGTAATTATTCTTTTTTATTTGCGGGGATGAAAATAACATATTCATTATCCCATCAAAGACTTTAGAAAACTTCTTTAAAAAAAATGTATTTCAGTGCGGGCGCTGGTAATTGGGATTTGCATATTGTAACAAAAAATGACAAATGGTTTTTCACTGCTAAAAAAGGAGAGAAGTGGATTGATATTAGTGATTATAGGAATAATTTTGAGAAGTTGAAATGATTATATTAATGCCCATTCTTGTATTTAGAAATATATTTTAGAGCTTCATTCTCATCCTTTTCAATTGCTATTTCAACTGCACTTTTCGCTATATCAAGTAACTCTTTTGCTTTCTTTCTAGCTTCATGGGATTGTTGGATTAAGGGAGCTATTTTTTGTTGTGTGCTTTCTGGTAATATTGGAATAATTATGCTCTCAACATCCTTATCATTAATTGTCGGGTAAGAAGTGCCTGTTGTTGGTCT
Source organism: Desulfobacterota bacterium AH_259_B03_O07 (assembly GCA_027717645.1). Taxonomy (GTDB): domain Bacteria; phylum Desulfobacterota_D; class UBA1144; order Nemesobacterales; family CSP1-2; genus JALLOG01. Next base: position 7,545 of record JALLOG010000072.1, on the reverse strand, counting down.
TTCCATTTGGAGTTTTCCAATAATTGATCTTGTTAGAATGTACAAATATTCTTTCAAAGGAGATGAACATGTGAATACAGAAAACGCCGAACTGCAAATTACGTTTTCGTTTAATTCCTCTGGGACTATACTTACAGCACCTCTTGTCGGTCTAACTTTAGAAATAATAAGTTCTCCACCGTTTATAGGCATTCTTGCATTGGGGGGCAATTCATTTCCTGGTCTTTCGGTATAATCAACTTCTCCAATATCTATAAGTATGTCACTTATTTCTATATATTTGTAATTTCCCTCAGAATTTGGTTTTATTTTAATTTTTTGCCTTTCGGCCATTTTGCCCAGTTTTCCGATTTTAAATTTTGATTTCAATTTTTCAATTAAATCATCATAAACGGGATGAAAATATTCAGCATCTACACGATGCACGCTAAAAGCATTAGAAAGATTTGTTGAATAAGAGAGGTTGTATTTAGGTTTGAAGTCCTTTAATCCTAATTCTTGTAGAAGTAAATTTTCTGCTTGTATATAATGTGTTTTTGAAATGTCATAACAATTTTTTGCTTTTTTTACTTTATCAGAAACTTTATTTTGTAGTTTTATATTAGGCAAAAATACTGGTAGTAACTTTAAATCATCAATATTCAATCCTGTTTGAACAGCACCCCTGACTCTCCGCTGTAAAAGAGTTCTTCCAAATTTACAATTTAGATAAGCAATCAGATAAAATGTGTTTATTGATTTAGTCCTATATAAAGTACTCTTGCAACTAAAAATTGCTTGTGGAACATTTTTATCTACAATAGCTGTATTACCTAGTGTTCCTACTACTGAGATTAAAATATCTCCTTCTTGCAAAGAATATTTATTGAGTCTTTCAAAGTCTTTTCTCGGGATATAGACATTATCATCGTCTAATAAAAAAAATTCTTTTACATCTTTTCCCCTTACATAGCGAAAGTTTGTATCTTTAACGTAATTATCTACTCTAAATTCTGAACCAAATGGCCCCGAAATAAATTTTCCTTTTAAAAGTTTCCATAAGGTGAATGCTTTTGTCTCCAAAACTTTGTTTTCCATAAGTATGTTCTCGGGATTAAAATACTCAGCGTCGACTCTATGGTATTTTTTTATTTCTGATAGATTTACAACACTAGTTACAGCCATTAGCTATCTCCTCCAAAAATCAAAACCTTCTTTTTTTGCAAACTTAATAAAAGAATCTGCTATCTCATCTAAGTCATGGTCAATGAGTGGATGGTCTTGTTTATCCATTAGAAATTCGCCATTAGGCCCTCTTTGGTATCTATATTCCCCTTTATTATCCTTCAAAGGCTTTTGATTTACACCAAAGAAAATCGAGTAATCCCTTTCCATCATAACTTTAGTGTCAATCCAGAATTTCTTACATTGCTTTGTTATCTTTTCTTCATACAAACTTAAATTAATCTGTCCAGGCAAGGTTCTCTGAGAAATTTCCTTAACTAGTTTTTTTATCTTGCTATTCAAGGTCTTAATCTCTTTTCTCAAGCTTTTTCTCTTATCAGACTCAGCATTCTGTAATTCTGCTTCTTTTTCTTCCAATGCTTCTTCTAAATTATCCTTTTCCTGAACCAAAGCACTAATTGATATCTTTCCTTTTTCTTTACTCTCTTCCGTTTCTTCAGAATCTTCCGGTTCAGCATCTTCCGTTTCTAATTCATCTATTTCTTCACTGCTTTCAAAATAAGTTTCTAAGAAGGAAATTAGCTCTTCTGGAATCTTTTCCTCATCAACGGTACTCTCCCAGTTAATGTCTTGGTATTTGTCTTTCAACTTTTCTAAGAACTTTTCCCATCTACTCTCATATTTTGCCCTTAACTTTTGCAATTCATCTCTTTTTTTATCCGTATATTTTTGTAAAAAAAGGACGCTAGTTTTCGTTCCTGTATGCGGTTTAAATGTGTTGCCATGCAAACCAACTACTGACAGGATTCTGGCTTCATCTATAACAAATCTGCGTATATATTCAGCATTTGTGTTGTTTAATAAGCCTTGAGGCAGTACAATGGCCATTCTACCGCCTGGTCTGACGTATTGGAGGGAACGTTCCAGGAATAAAATGTGTCTACCTATTTTATTAACATACCTTCCATTTTTATCCATAAGTTTATAGAATCTGATAACTTCCCTAATGTCATCTTTCTTAACAGTCCCGGCAAAAGGAGGATTAGTCATCAATACATTGAAGTTGAAATAAAGAAATTTGTCTTGGTTTTCAGTGTCTTTTTCATTATCTTTAGTGAATCTTAATAACCTACTTCTCAATCCAGATTTTGTATCATCTTCCCACGTATGAGGAGCTAGTGAGTTGTCTCTATATACATGTGATCTTCCATCCCCAACAATTAGATTTATGGCCTTTGCTATCTTTACTGCTTTCTTTGCAAAATCTATTCCATAAATATTATTTTGGGCGAAATTTTGAGCTCTTTGAGGAAGAGGTTTCCCGCTTATAACCCCTCCAGACACATGCATCACTGAATGTAAGAGGAAGCCAGCGGAACCGCAAGCAGGGTCAACGACAAATTCATTTGCCTTTGGATTAAGCATTTTAACAATCATGTCTTCAACAGGCCTTGGTGTAAAAAACTGTCCCTCTTTCTTTTTAGATACCTGTGGTATTAAATACTCAAAAGCCTCATCTATAATTCGCAAATTAGAATTGAATAATTTTATTTTTTCAAGGAAAGAGACGCATATCTTTAGGTGGTCATTTCTTAATTCAATTTTGTCTGTGGGTTCAAATACTCCTGACCAAATGTTCTTTGCACCTTCTAATAAATTTGTTATTGCTTTGTTAACTCGAGATGGATCTCTATCACCCACAAAAAATTCCAACTGATAATCAGGGTCATTTATCCCCATCCATTCATCATAAAGTTTTGCATAAATCAGCTTAAATATTTCCTCAAACGGATCTACTCCAGCATTTCCTAGAACGAGCTCTTCCAAGTCTAGTAATATTTTCTTTAGTGTAGTCTTCCCTTGCTTTAATTCATCATGTTCTTCTAGCCATTCCAGAGTCCATCTCTGAGTTAATATATCTCTTAGGGTTTCTGTAACTTTTGGGATTCTCGGTATATCAATAAATATATTAGGCTCTTCCCTATGCAGCCTTATCATTTCATTTCCATTGGACCAAACCCCAATAGGTGCGCCTTCAGCATTGCAATAACTCTTTAGTTGCTCTAGTCCCTCTGTTCTTTTTGGCCTCTTTACTTCAAATATGATGTAAGGAGATGTAAGGTCATCTTGCAAAATAACGATATCAGCTAATCCAGAATCTCTAGAGCCAAAATATACAACCCTTTCGACATCAATTTTAACCTTAGGATAGTTAAATTCATTTCTAAGTCTGCATATCCAAAGTTGCCTTACTATCTCTTCAGGCTTTGCAACTTTATACTTATCTTTAATCTGGCATCTGATATGATATTTACCGTCACGTTGAATAATATTACTTTCAACAGCTTTGATCTCTTTTTTTGTAAATAGAGATATACCATGCTTTACATCAGAAGCAGAAAATATTTTGTTTATAATTGAACCTGCGTTATTAGACATTAACTATTCCCCTTTTTCAGGTAGTTTAATTTTTTAATTAGGTCTAAGCAATTAATTTTTATTAGATTTTGAAATCTCATGATTGTATAATTTAGACTTAATATAAGAAATTGACTTGAAAAGCTGAGCGCAAAATACGTATTGATGTTTTAGAGTATGACAAAAAGTTTGTCAAGTTTAGCCGTCGCCATCTTAAACCTTTTCCTATCTCTCAAATAAGTTCATTTGCTACACTAGGTTCATAATTGAATACTTGTGTAGATAATGTATTTAGTGTAGGCAAAGACATAATAATCATTCAAACAAAAGCTAACAGACTAGGTATGTATTTGATGGGACAAGCTATATTCTCATTAAAACTAATGAAAAAATTCAAACCAAGGAGCATTAAATCTGTAGCAATCTGCACTAAATCTGATGCAGTTCTTATACGATTATTAAAGTCTTTTAAGAATGTAGAGGTGGTTGTCTACGAAAAATGATTGCTCAGAATTATGATATAATATTCACAAACTAATTTAATTTCTTTTTGGTTTGAGTTATGAATGAACTTAATTATATAAAACCCCAAAAAATATCGCTGAAGAATCACCCCAATTATGATGAGAAATGGATGCAAGAAAAAATAGCGGAAGATCCATCAATCCTTGGACTTGGTGATGTTATTCTGAAAGATAAGGAAAGAATTCAACCTCACGCTGGAAGACTTGATTTACTTCTACAAACATCTGATTCAAACGGAAGGTATGAGGTCGAAATACAACTTGGTAAAACAGATGAAAGTCATATAATTCGTACAATCGAATATTGGGATATTGAAAGAAAAAGATATCCTCAGTATGATCATACAGCTGTAATCGTTGCCGAAGATATTACAAGCAGATTTCTTAATGTAATAAGCCTGTTTAACGGATTTATACCTTTAATTGCTATACAAATGAATGCCTTTCGTATTGAGAATAATATATCTCTTGTTTGCACAACAGTTTTAGATCGGATGACCCTTGGTGTTATAGACGAGGAGGACGAAGAGGAAATTGCAGATCGTAATTATTGGGAAAGAAGGGGCACTAAATCCACGGTTGCTATGGCTGATGAAATACTTGCTCTTATTCAAAATTTCGCCCCAGAGCTTGAGCTAAAATATAATAAGTTCTATATTGGTTTAGCTAAAGATGGGCAACCAAACAACTTTGCTATTTTCCGACCCCAAAAAAATGGATTACGCTTGGAAGTTAGACTTAAAAAATCTGATGAAATTGAAAATAAATTAAACGAAGCTGGACTTGATTTGATGGATTATGATACTAAGTGGGGTCGTTATCGAATAAGACTGACAAAACAGGATGTTAAAAAGAATGAAGAGTCCCTTAAAATTTTGCTAAAAGATTCATGGGCTGATTCTACTAGTTCATAACAATTATTAATAGCTATCAATATTACTTTCTCCTAAATTGTAACCTTTCCCTATCTTTAAAATAACAACACTTGCTACACTAAGTTCATAATAGAGTAGTTGTGTAGATTGTCTAAGAAATGAACTAGTTTCGGCTATAAGGACTAGAGAGCCACTTATAGTTTGAGGATTGGAAACTCTATACTGCTCCCCTTTTGTCAAGCTCGGTTTAAGTCATAAATGGGTATTTTGCTCGGAAATCAGTGGTTAGAGGGAAAATTTTTGTTGACAGGAGCTTATTATTTTTATATTGTGGGAACAGAAGAGGTTAATGCATAAAATGAGATTATTAATATTAATACTTTTATGTTTATACCATTCTTACTCAATTTGATCTTGTTTTTATAAAGAAATCTTTAAATTAAAATTAGTAATATTGAAGTTAAAAAAACGATATATTGAAACTAATTCAATTAGCGAATTTGATAAAAAATAGCAAATTTGGATTTATATTAAAAATTTTTATACAAAAAATCAATATGTTAAGGTTTTGCAACTTCAACTTTTCTTAATCTTACAAACCGGCAATTCATAAGAATGTCGAACAATAAGGGTTAGGTTCTAACTTGTTATTTATCGGCTGAGTGGATTTTAGAAATTTCCTCAGGATCAAATAAATCTACTGCACCACTTTTTCTGTAATACGCACCAAAAAATGAAATTGCACCGCTTTCTATTTTGGGACCCAGTGTAGGACTATTTACAACCGTAGAACAAAAATAATTTACGTTCTCAGAGTGTGAATGCCCCAGTCCTAAAATAACTTCTGCACCTGCAGAAACAGCCTTTTCGATAGTCGCCATATTACCAGAGCCTAAAAAAGCACCTTTAGTCCGAACAACTAATAAATTACCCGGTTCCTGATCGAAAATATAATCAGCATTAGGGGGCAATCGAGATTCAGTACCACTGACAATGACAACCGCAGAAGGGCCCTGAAGTTGCATAAATGGAAAAATTGCACCTTTCATTACACTAGGAAAAGTTACACCTTTCCTAGATACATAACGTCTATTACCAAAAAATAAAGTTTTTAAGGTTTGTATTCGTTCACTTCCTATCTGATCTCTAACTGGGTCGACCAAAATACTAAGCTTACCCTCTTCATAACTTTTCCCTAATTTATCGAGCAGCCATTCGCGATTTTCTGCTTTTCTCTCGACGGATTCTTTTGATACATCAAAGGATTCTTCAATTACAGAATCGAATTTATCAATTATTCTGTTTAGGCTTTCAATTTCTTGTTTATTAATGGTACTCATTGCTTTTATAATAATTTTTGTTAGAAAATTATAGATAAATATTTAATATAAGTCAATACTAAAAAATACTATTTAAAAACTAATTTTTCTAGTTCCTCTAAATGGTCGGCATAAAAGAACTCATAAATGAGGTAGTATGCAAAACCATATAATGCTAGACATCGATTTACTTCTGGACTCATTTCCTCAGGCCTCTGTAATGAAAGAAAGTCAAGTATATCATTATAAGTCCTTCTTACAGCATAACAAAGGAAATCCTCTAAAGTTTCACATAAAGTCTTTATATTAGCATCCTTCGTAATCATTAGAGCAAATATTTTAGCCTGTCTATATATTTCTATATATTGACGACCTTTATTAGTGTCTTTAAGTAATTCCAAATAGAGCTTTTCATATTCATTTTTACGCACAAAGTCTTTGCATCTCCCTTCACCAGGATTGTTTTCCATGTTTACTTCTCGTTATATAATTTTATATATTGTAAAAGCAACTGTAATTGTCGATATATATATTACAGTTACAAAAATATATGGTAATAAAAATCCGAGAATACAATTCGTGTTAGATATTAAATAAAGTGCTATAACGCTGCAAGAAAAACTGATAAAAATAGATATCATTAAGCCGATAATCAAAGCCCTATAAGGCTTACCCTCTTTTTTTCCTCTAAATGCACTATTATAATAAATACTCAATAGTATTCCAATTACGGCAATTAAAATACCAGCAAAAGTTAGTGACGCATTAAAAACAACTTCGATCATACGATCATTTAATTTAAATGGAGTCTGGGCAATTAGGACGGGGAAAATTATGATATATACTAGAAACAAAAGAATTATTAAAATTTTCATAATTCATCTTGGTAATATGTGAAATTTTCATGCCTTTTAATAAGCTGACATTAACATTTCTTCATCATTTTTAGTTTTATTATTTCTACAATTGTATTTTAAATCTTCAACTATTATAATCCCATTTTATGCATAAACCTTTTATGTTTTTACTATCTCAAAAATTGTAGCTCTTGTCAATGATATACCACGAGTTGGGATGAGTTGGTGGTCAGGGATGGTGCTACCCCCATTAGTCAAGCTGCGTTTAAATGTGAAGTATGATTCCTGTAATATTCCTCCTCTACCTGAACAGGTGTGCGGTATCCATGTGCAGAATGAAGGTAGTTCATATTGTAACAATCAATCCACCTATCAAGTTCTAGTCTAA
>JALLOG010000071.1 GCA_027717645.1 Desulfobacterota bacterium AH_259_B03_O07 | reverse complement strand
TCATGTATGGAAATTCATTTAAATAGATATGCTTTATTCTAGACACTAGTTATATAGCTACAAGATTAATGAATGTTGCCTATGTAAATGAAATTATACAATCAAATTGAATCCGGGGTTTTCAAACCCCGCTAAAGCGTGAGGAAATCACTGCTATAAGACGCTCATATCATCAAACGTCATTGCGAAATTTGCCAAGTAAATTGAAGCAATCCCCTTTGTTAGCAGGAGATCGCCGCGGTGGAGTCTATCCTAAGGGAATCGAAGGGTCTTTCTCAATGATCGGGCGGAATCCTTTTTCTTTGTCTTGATACATACTTCGATAAACTCAGCATGAAACGGGTAACAACCCTTCGACCCTTCGATGAAACTCAGGGCTCAGAACAATGCTGTCCAAAAACGCTGTCGTGTCGAGCGAATGCTAGATATCTGTCTTTTTAAATAATTAGATCTCTCGGTCACTATGCTCCTTCGAGATGACAATAGTTATTGTCATTTTCTTAATACTGAAACAAGTTCAGCACAGGCAGCAATTTTTGGAAGGCCGTTTAAAAACCTTCAACACCTAAAGGATTAAAAGGTTGCCTCGTCATGGCTTGCGATGACGTTATGGTGGAGATTGCTTTACTGGCGCAAATGACAGGGAAGGGGATGGATTTCGGCTCCGGTGTAATTTTTCCAACTTGTAAATTCTCTATTTTACAAAAACTATACAACAGTGTAGTATAGTATATGATTAAAGGGGTTTTTTTATGAAGGGGTTAACTAATATCCAAAACAGCGTTTTAACTTTTATCACCAAGCATGTCGATGCCGGGTTGCCCTTTCCCTCGCTTAGAGAGATTGCAGGTCATTTTGGATTTGGACATACGACGGCGAGGTTCCATTTAATGGCGCTTGAAAGGAAAGGCTTTATTAAGAAGCGAAACCAACGAGTAAGTGACTATATGCTTGCCGAAGATCACTTTAATAGTCCTAGCACGTTTGATTTAGTCGCAACCATTCCCGCGGGAATACCTCTGGCCATATTTGAAGGAACAAAGGATACTTTCTCAGTTGATCACAACTTTTTCGGCGGCGGTCAATTAAAAGCCGTTCATATCTCAGGTGAAAGTATGACCGGGGATTCAATCTCAGACGGAGATATTGGAATAATACGGCTCCAAAAGGATTGGAATAAACGTGATATCCTAGCAGTGAGAGTAAATGGCGACGAAATCACCTTGAAACGGATTAGGGTAAAGAAAAACATCATTGAATTAATATCTTCCAATCCGGAATTCTCTGTTCGAAGGGTTCCAGTGGAACAAGTCGAAGTTGTTGGCAAGTTAGTTGGAATAATTAGAAAAACCTAAACCAATCTAAAGGAGCTAAGGGGTTTTTTGATTTCAGGATTTAACTATGAATATTCTAGGAGAAAAATTAAATCACCGGGAGATATGGAAGAAATTAAAATTCGGGGATTCTTTAATTGAATCTGATGTTAAAGTACTTCGTACCGGAATTTCTGAGCTGGACGAGCTTTTTTCTAACGGCGTCAAACCCGGCAAGCTAATTGAGTGGGGGCTTCCTCAAGGGAGAAATGGTCGTATTTTCCCTGTTCTTTTTTTAAGAAAAGAAATCCCTCTTACAATCTGGATATACGCTGATTTAGGACTGGACATCTATGCCCCTGCATGGGCAGCCCATGGTGTAGATTTAGGAAGAATTTTCTTTTTGAAATGCGATGACCCTGTTAAAAAACTTAAACCTTTATTTTTGGATGACACCTTTAAAATCATTATTATTGATTCACCTAAAAAATTGTCGAGAGGTGACATCTCTTTTATATCTGTCCAGGCCAGAGCAAACAAACAAATTATTTTTCTGATCAGAAATTATTTTTTAAGCCCCAGAATTGGAAATCCTTTTGCCCACATTCGAGTAAATTGCTCCCAAAACTACAAAGGTATTTATTCGGTCAATTTTATTAAAGGGAAAAATTTAAAAAAAATTCTTCTAACCGACTCAAGGATTTTTAATGAATAAGAAAAGCATCGTAAAAGTAATTGATCTAAAGACCTTATCGAGGGATGAGACGCTTCCTTGCTTTGGTGCATTTTATTGTGAGATAGAGAGCGTAGGAAAAAATATATTTTCCCTTACACCTTGGGTTATGCAGTGGACTGAAAACATATGGTTGTTTAATTTAAGTCCCTGTAGAAATTTCTGGGCTATTCAGAAGGAAAAGAAAAAGAAAGGTCTGTATGAACTTTTTGAACAGATACTAGATATCTCTTTTGAGAAGGAATACTTATCTGTTTTCGCAAATCATCCCTGGCAGTGCATATTTTTTCTTGATTATTTGCTCGAAAAAAAGGCTAAAGGTGTATTTTCATTAAATACACTTCTAAATAGAAGAATTTATGAGAGTCTTCCGTGGGATCATTGGTTTAATCCCTTGGTAATTCTTTCAGACCACCTTAATTATTTGAAAGTCAAGGGATTTAGAGAATCACAATTTCGTTCTAAACAGGCTCAGTTGAAACGTTTCATCAAAAGAATGGATCTTTGGGGACCTTTTGATTTGAGTCAGGCCGATGTAGCTTCGATCAAAAGGAGGTTTTCCGGTTGGCTCGGAGAGGTTTGGGCATGGACGTTTAATGGTTTTTTAGAAGGTGAAAAGCAAACTCTTAATTTGTTCAATTCAGAAGATAATCAGGTGAATTTGGGTTCATTTCCCTGGATTCCGTTTCAAATAGATGACCCTCCCAGAGTCATCAGACATCTTGAATATCCGGTAAACCGGTGGGATGTTGTTGAGTCTCTTCTTATTGAGGATTTTTCTAAATTATGTGCTGTAAATTCGTGGACCGAACGAGAACAAGTAAGCTCAATAATCTGGGGAATTACCCTATATAACCTGAAGAGCTTGAAAGTAGAGCTCAACTTTCGTAACCCTTATTCACTACATAGTGACACTCGAAATAATTTTAAGACTGCCCTATATCAAGCCTACTATGCCTATATGGAGCTCATGGATAAATTAAGGGCTAGGGAAACTGATTTGGACCTGCCCGAAGAAATTCCCTTTGTTGGCTGGGAAATTGAAATAAACGAATGTCTTTATATCCCTCCTCAGATCACGGAATTAATCTCTACCGAGAATAGCAAACTGAATTATGAAGATATCTTGGATTTACAGAATAAGATCCCTCTTCCCATAGAGTCCTATGTAATTGTGCCGGATTTCTTTCCTGACCTTTCATTCAGATCTGGTGAAGCAGGCAATACTGGCGAATATGATTTTTCACTTAACCAATGGATAGAGGCGTCATCGAATAGACCCTTTTTTTATTATAAAAATCCGCTACCCATTACCTGTCCATTGGAATTGAAGCGGAGGTTTTTAGAGAGGACCAGCAACGATTGGTGGGAAAGTGAGAATTTAAAGGATATTACCAAGGACTATTTTCTCTTAGAGGATCGGGAGGGGAATTTTATCTGGGTTTTTAGAGATAATTCGGGGGCATGGTATAAACATGGTATCTATTCTTGAAAAATATGGATTCCACGAATGGCTCTGTAAAACCAACTTTAGTTTTCTTATAGGTGCATCCCATCCTTATGACATTGTTAAGACCGCCTCAGATCTTAAATATAGCTCAATTTGTGTGAATGATTTTGATGGAGTATATGGTTTAGCGCGAACATACAGAGAGCTAGAAAGGCTTAAAAAGAATGATGAGAGCAATAATCTAAAATTAAACTTCGGTGCCGAAATACATTTTTCGGTTGATCACGAAAAGCCCATCCTCCTCCAAGACACACTGGTTTTGGTTGCCAAAAATTGGGAGGGGTATAAGAATCTTTGTGAGTTGCTTACCTATTCCCACAGAGACGGCAAAACTAACGCAAATATTCCCTTAGGTTATTTACTCTCTGCCGATGTTTCGGGTCTGCTTGCAATCCAGCCCATGAGAGGGCTCATTAGATCAAATATAGAAAAGCAGTCCTTTTCAAATCTATATTCCCATTTTAAAGTTGACTTTTATTTTGCAATCAGTAGGCACTTTCACAGGTCAGAAGATAAATGGATTCGCCCGACAATAAAACTTGCCAAAAGGATTGGGGCGAAATGTTTATTGAGCCAGGATGTGTTCTTCCATAATAGGTCTCAAAAACCCGTGAGTGATTTACTTCATGCAATAAGGACTAACAAGACTTTAAACAGGTGTAAGCAACATCTATTCCCTAATGGAGAAAGGTGCTTCCATGACTCAAAAAATTTTGAGCGATTTTTCTGTGACCTACCTATATATGAGGACGCAATAAAGCTCTCCTGCGAACTAGATGAACAATGCAATTTTAGCTTTTCACAGCTTAGGTACAACTACCCTAAAGAAATGATTCCAGATAACCATACGGCTCAAGGTTATTTAGAGCGGCTAGTCTGGGAGGGAGCCAAGAAGCGGTTTGGAAATAACCTGTCTGAAAAGGTTCATAGCAGACTTACTCATGAATTGAACCTTATCGAAAAACTGAACTTTGCCGATTACTTCTTGACGGTGTGGGATATTGTAAGGTGGGCAAGGTCAAAAAATATACTCTGTCAGGGAAGAGGTTCTGCAGCCAACTCAGCAGTTTGTTTTGTCTTGGGGATTACCGCAGTTAATCCTGACTTATTTGATCTACTTTTTGAAAGGTTCATTAGTATGGAGAGGGACGATCCTCCCGATATAGATGTAGACTTCGAGCATGAAAGAAGAGAAGAAGTCGTTCAATACATCTATGAAAGATACGGCCGTGATAGAGCGGCGATGGTAGCGAATGTTATTACATATAGAGGAAAGGGCGCTATGCGAGCGGTTGGAAAGGCATTGGGCGTCAGCGAAGAGCTACTTGGTGAGGTGTCAAAACTTGCAGATTACAGATATTTTCGCCGAAGCGGAACACGAGATATTATCTCAGAATTAAATAAGAGTGAGAATAGCAATAATACTTATAAGGATTTTTCATGGAAATTCTGGGTTGAGCTGGCTGAAAAATTGCGAGGGTTCCCAAGACACCTCGGCATTCATTCCGGTGGCTTCATGCTCACCGACAAATCTTTGAATTACCTAGTTCCTCAGGAACCCGCAACCATGGAAAACAGGACCGTAGTTCAATGGTGTAAGGATGATATTGAAGGATTGGGATTTTTTAAAATTGACATTCTCTGTCTGGGGATGCTCACCGCAATTAGAAAGTGTTTTGAGACTATTGAGGAAAAATACGGAAGAAAACTAACGTTATATGGGATCCCTGAAAATGACCCCGCAACATACGCAATGATCCAAAGATCGGACACCGTAGGCACTTTTCAGATCGAGTCGAGAGCACAAATGTCCATGCTTCCCCGTCTTAAGCCAAGATGTTTTTATGACCTCGTTATAGAGATAGGTATTATCCGCCCAGGTCCCATTCAGGGAAAGATTATTCATCCTTATCTTGAACGGCGAGAAGGGAAGGCTCCTGTTACTTTTCCTGATGAGAGGCTGCGCCCCATTCTTTCCAGGACCCTAGGGGTGCCAATCTTTCAAGAGCAAGCCATGAGAATTGCGATTGAAGTGGGCGATTTTACTCCTGGTGAAGCAAATGAGCTCAGAAAAAATATAGGCTCATGGAATATAAAAGAATTCGAAATGAATCTGAATCCCTGGCTGGAGAAACTCAAAAAAGGGATGGAGAAAAATGGATTAAAAAAGGAATTCATTGATCAAATTCTTGGTCAAATGAAGGGCTTTGCAGACTACGGCTTTCCCGAATCACATGCCGTTTCGTTTGCGTTAATAGCATATGCTTCCAGTTATCTAAAATGCCATTATCCTGCGGCGTTCTTCAATGCTGTTTTAAATTCACAGCCTATGGGATTTTATTTGCCTCATGCCCTGATACAGGCTGCTAAAAGGAACGGAATTAAGATTCTCCCTGTTTCTATCAATCACTCTGATTGGGACAATAAACTAGAAAATATTTCAGGTGACAATCGGCAAGTAATTTATGGTATACGCCTTGGATTCAGACTGGTTAATTCACTTTCTAAATCTGGTTGCCAGGAGATGCTGAAAGTCAGGAAAGAGATTGGGCGTTGGAAGAATTTTGACCATTTTTTAAAGACTACACAGGTTTACCGGGATGATTTTACGGCTATTGCAGCGGCCAATGCCTTCGGAGATTTAGGAATTAGTCGTTCCGAGGCAATCTGGAGGGCAGAGGCTGTACCTTTCCGCCGACTTCTTGATATCGAGGGCCGAAAGATTGACTGGAATCAAGAAACCAAGATGCAGCAGATTCAAAGGGATTTTCATTCCTTTAATACGAGCCTAGAAGAACATCCCGTCACAGTTGTTAAACGTGATCCCTGGCCTTACCCGATACCGCTTAAGAGCTTGGTAGCAGCTCAGAATTTATCATCTGAGAAAAAGAACAGCATCGTCTCGACTTTTGGTATGACTCTGGTGAAGCAATCCCCAGGTTCAGCAAAAGGAATGGTTTTTATAACCCTCGAGGATGAAACAGGTTTTATAAATCTTGTGTTTACGCCTGACGTTTATGCAAAGTATTGTCATATCGTTGAGCGACAACCTTTTCTGTGTGTTGAAGGAAGGCTGCAAAAGGCAAATGAGTATCATTCTATACTGGTGAGGAGAGTCTTTGAACCCGACTTACACCAGAATGTTATTAAGATTAAAAGTAAAGCAGAAACTTACGATAACGTTGTAAGTAATATAACCAAATTGGTTAAGCCACGGAGTTTTATGTAAATCAAGCAGTCGTGTTTTCAAGGACAAACTCTCTATTTTTCTTTTCAAATTGATTGCTAAATAATAAACTACATATTTGTCGGTTAGATTTTACCTACGACATCATGTATAAGACTAAAGGCAGAGATGGACTCGGTATTATATCTTTCAGCATTTTTGCTTTTCTGATTATTGTGACAGTGATTTTGGTAGTCTTAACTATAGGCGGTGGCGGGCATCCACCTGCAATTATTATCCCCATCTTATTCGCATTTTTTGGGTTCTTGATACTTGCTCCGATTGGTGTATTAGTAGGAGTGTTGAGCATAATACGCAAACGGAGTGAAAGTTCACTAATAAATAAGGTTGGGTTCATAGGAAACTCTATCGGATTTTTGATTGCCTCAATCTACGCAGTTAAATACTTAATTTAAGTGAAGAGAATAGTTATATTTATGGTTTCAGATCACGTAGCACTGTAGGGGAATTTAAGGGTCAGTTTTCTTTCATACTAGTTTTGATTGAAATAAACTAAGGGGTCGGAGATTGTCTTATAGAAGAAGGGGGCACCTATAGGATTAACTTCAATGCGAATTTACATTTTTATTTGATTTAACCTAACAGGCTGATATCATAGAATTACAAGTAAAATGAAAGTCGATTGTATGTTGATAGAATTTCCATAACATACACTAAAGAAGACGAATATGTAGATTTAATCCGTAAAATCAGTATAATCATAGGTTTGATTATCCAAGGTTTGAAAAATGATTCAAGTCAAATGAGGAGATCAAATAATGAGTACCGTTCGTAAAATAAAAAAACAATCTTATGCTGTCCCCGAAACCTACGGAAAATTGGAAATAAGAGACGGACTACAAAATTCCTATCCCGATGTATACACCCCGGAAGCTCTGACCGCCTTAGAATTTTTGGCGAGATTCAATCAAGATCAAAAATCGGTCATGGGCAAAAGAATAAGAAGAAGGGCTGAACGAATTAAGAATAAACAAGGAATAACATTCCTGAATCCAAATGATTATATCCCCAGGACACATATAAAGGTACAGGATGCAAGGGATGGTAAGTTTGTTGGTTCGGAAATTCCTAAAGATGTTAAACGGCAATGGATTCAAGGAACAGGCCCCGGGGCAAAACCTAATTCTCCAATTGAAAAAAGTATCCGTAATGTTGCCTATGCGTTACTCTCTGGTGCGGATGGATGGATGCTCGATGGAGAGGATGCCCTAGGTCAAATCACAACAATGTCTTTAGACAATCTAAGAAACCTTAAATTGGCAATTGAAAAGGACCCCGTTTTTTTGAAAGCGGCTGAGCAGGTAGCGAAGGAGATGAACAAATGGGGTGAGGGATTTTTCGGAAGGAAAATAATTAAAGATTGGAAGAAACAATTAGACTTTACAACAAAGATATTTCGCTGTCGGGGATTACATTTGGACGATAGGCACGTTCGTGATGAGAATGGTGTGGCACTATCGGCTTCAATCGTCGATTTGACACTTTATGTGGTCAATAACTATAAGCAGTTGCAGCAATCGGGCTCTTCCATCGTATTGTATCTGCCAAAGATTCAGACTGCAGAGGAAGCTGCACTTTGGAATGACATGATGTCAGCCCTCGAAGATCATCTAGGCCTTCCTATTGGAACCATTAAGGTTTACGTTCTTATAGAGCAACTCGAGGCAACTTTTCAGTTAATGGAAATCCGTGCAGCCTTGGGAAAACATTTCGCCGGATTTAATACTGGCAGGTGGGATTACATTAACAGCGTTTCTGATGCGATGTCATGGGACAGAGATTTTATAAATCCCAATATTGAATCCATTATTATGACATATGGTTACATGAGAAATTACGAAGACCGGGTACGTCGAGCGGTAAACACACCGGATATCAATGGAAACTTTGCACTTTGGCAGGGAGGCATGGAACCCAATATCCCAGTAGGTTCGGAACAGGGTGTCGCAAGTGGTATGGAGAAAGCGGTTGCCGGGGCAGAACGCGAGCAGAGAGAGGGAGCCAGTGGCAAATGGGTGGCACATTGGAAGATGGTTCATATCGTTCGACCAGTTTGGGAAAGAGTCGGTGATGACAACCAGCTTGAAAGATCCTTTCCAGCCCTCACTTATACTCAAGAGGATGCAGATGGTCTGACGCTTCTCGAACCGGCCCCAAGGACAATCAGGGGAGCTCGTAACCTTTTAAGCGTTGGTTTGCAATATGGAAATGCATTTGGTCAGGGATTCCAGGCAGCGGCATTAAAACCAGCTGACTTCTTTGGTAATGATGATGTTCTATATCTGATGGAGGATATGGCAACGGGTGAAATTCGTCTTAGCATCCTCTGGGAATGGCTCCACAAAGGAGCAAAACTGAACGAAGATGATCCCGAAACGGGGTTAAAATCAGGAGACGTTTTTACTGCCGATATTTTTCAAAGGTTATTGGCAGAAGAATTTGAAAAACTTCTAAGGGCTAAAGATAAAGATGTTCATGATGATTCGAAAGGAACTACATTACCCATAGCCAGAGAGATCGTCGAAACCTACGTGTTAGATAATACGAAAGCTCCATGGTATATCGATCTTTTAAATATCAATTTAAACAACCATGATTTGCTAACTGCGAAGAAAAGGATTCAGCTTTACATGGATGCTTTTAATAAAGATGGCACCAGGATCACGGAGAATTTAGATTTTGTCCATACCAGTAGAACTGAAACCACAGAAGAAGACGAAGTGGAATCATTTGAAAGAGAAGTTCTCGAAAGCAAAAAATGGTTTGGCAACCCACGGTTCAAGGACATAACGCGTCTTTACTCGGCGCGCCAGGTGGTACAGCAGCGGGGGACGATTGAAAATGACTATCCGATTGCTAGAAAGGCATCAGAAGAATTTTACAATCGTTTAAGAGAATTATTCTCAAAACGTGAGCAGATTACTTCCTTTGGTCCTTATTCACCGGGTCAGGCAGTTATGATGAAGAGGGCGGGTATTGAGGGGATATATCTAGGTGGTTGGGCGACTTCAGCAAAAGGATCGACAACAGAGGATCCTGGTCCCGATTTAGCGAGTTACCCTCTCAGTCAAGTGCCGGATGAGGCAGCTACACTTATTCGCGCTCTCCTTTCCGCAGACAAGAATCAAAAATTTACCAGATCAAGAATGACGGATAAGGAGCGGAAGTCTACTGCAAAATATGATTACAGGCCTTTTATAATTGCTGATGCCGATACAGGACATGGGGGTGATGCTCATGTCAGAAACCTGATACGGAGATTCGTCGAAGTTGGGGTAACGGGATACCACATCGAAGATCAGAAACCGGGTACCAAGAAATGCGGGCATCAGGGGGGTAAAGCCCTTGTTCCTGTGGATGAACAAATAAAAAGGCTTAATGCTGCACGGTTTCAGCTTGATTCTATGAAAGTACCGGGAATAATCGTTGCACGCACCGATGCCGAAGCAGCTGCATTACTGGATGGACGGGGTGATGAACGCGATCATCCCTTTATATTAGGTGCGACCAAAACGGACCTACCTGGCTATAAGAACTGCTATCTCGCGATTCTAAAAAGGTTTTATGAGAAAGGAATAAAAGATGTTAATGGCCACTTGCTATACCGCATATCAGAAATCGAATATGAAGAAGCATATGAGTGGTTTGAGCAAGTGGGGTTAATGCCATACATCGATGAGAACATACAAGCATTAAAGGAGGGAAAGGAAAGGAGCATCACTAAGCCATTGGATAACGTAGCGACTAGGTTCGTAGAGACATGGGAAGTGGAATCAGAGCTTAAGACATATGGGGAAGCCGTCGCAGATTTGATGGAATTCAAAATCGAAGAGGGACGAAAGCATGAATTGACCATTGACGAATGGCTCGATTTCACAAAGAAAGTTTCCTTTCATGAAGCTCGTGAAAAAGCCAGATCAATGGGCATCGAAGGTTCATGGGATTGTGAATTGTCAAGAACACCCGAGGGCTACTATCAGATCCAAGGTGGTATCGAATATGCAATCGCAAAATCTCTCGCCGTAGCCCCATTTGCTGACATACTCTGGATGGAAACAAAAACGGCAGACTTGGCTGACGCAAGAGAATTCGCGGAAGCTATCCATGCCGTATATCCGGACAAGATGTTGGCATACAATTTGTCTCCTTCGTTTAATTGGGACACGACCGGTATGAACGATGAGGAAATGCGAGATTTCCCCGGTGAATTAGGAAAGCTCGGGTTTGTCTTCAATTTTATCACTTACGGGGGTCATCAAATTGACGGGTTAGCGTCTGACGAATTTTCTAATGCACTACTTGAAGATGGGATGCTTGCATTGGCGCGCCTACAGAGAAAGTTCAGGTTGCTCGATTCACCGTATAAAACTCCTCAGACCTATGTTGGTGGACCTCGTGCAGATGGTGCTCTCATGGCCACTTCAGGACGCACAGCGACAACCAAGGCTATGGGGAGGGGCTCCACGCAGTACCAACATATGGTTCAAACAGAGGTTCCGCCCAAACTTCTACAAGATTGGCTTGAGCTATGGGCTAAACATTACAAAATCGCAGGGGACTTTCGTGTGGAACTGCGGCCCCATACAGCAGGTTCGGATCTATTGGAATTGAATATTTTGGATGAGTCTAATACTGGGGTAGCCAATGCTGTATTTACATCCATACATGATCTCAGAGGCACAAACATTATGTCAGTTAGAGATCAAAACACGTTCGATGAGGCTCTCCGTAAAAAACGTTTAATGACTTTAATCCATCTGTTTTTGATTCACCGGTATAAGAGTGATTCGGTTCATTATGTTAATCCGACTGAAGATAATCAAAAGCAGACTCAAGGAATGAAAGCTTTAGGCATTTATGACGAGGTGAACACCGAAATTGGTCATATCATTGTAGCTGGAGTCAATGCAAAACGGGTTAAAGAGCTGTTAAATCCAGACCAAATAGAACTAAAAAAACTCATTTCCAAGAGCTCGAAATCAAAGAAACAAAAGAAGCAGACAAATTGAACAGGGAGTTGCACCAAAGCGGGCTTAGCACAGCGAAGAAAATGACAGGTGCTAAAAATATATTGTTTATATTGACATTAGCTTTTTTTTTGCTGTTCAAAGTACTTTCGGAGAAGATAAAACCGGCGATAGCGATCCTCCCGAAGGTGTTATGGGTTTAACCAAAGAACAATGGAAGAAGAAGCTAACGCCGTTGCAATACAAAGTATTATGGGAGGAAGGCACGGAAATACCCTTCACGGAAGATCTACTCTACAACAAGAAAAAAGGAGTATGTGTTAGCGCCGGGTGTAGGGAACCTGTATTTCATTCCTAACATAAATATAATTCATTTACAGGTTGGCCAAGCTTTTGGTAACCGATTTCAGAGGATGCCATAAAACTAATTCCTACCTATAAATTAGGCTATAAGCGCCTAGAAGTTGTATCCAGTAAATGTGGGGAACATTTAGGACACGTTTTTAGCTATGGGCCACCTCCAACCGGTTTGCGATATTGTATCAACTCTGCGGCCTTAGAGGTTATTGAGGAGAAAGAATAGGAAATGGTAGTCAAATCGTCATCCTTTTATCTCTTTTTCTCTTAGAATCCAAAGTGTCGGATCCTGCCATATAGATGGGTTCTCAAACGATACAGTCGGGAACTCCGCTGAGTGGATCATTCGCCAAGAACAGATCTAATTAATGATTTAGCCCCAAGGGCTTATTAAGGAGGGCTTTCCTTATTTTTGATCCCGCAAGAAAAAAAACGGGACAACGCCCTTGGGGTAACTATGGGGGGTGGGCCTTTTCAAAACGTTAAGCTTGGCGTACCTCTGTGATTGTTTAAAATCCCTTTCGGTGAGATCAGCATTATACATAGTATCAAGATCGTCAATAACAATTTATTTTACTATAATTAGCTTTGTTCGTGTAATAATGATATATTAATATGTAGTAAAATGCAAGAGTTCATTGTAAAAAGTAAAAAATTATCTTGCATAAGTATAAATATTAATGTAGCATTGAGAATATCGATCGCAATCTCAGAATAATGACCTAGTAAGGATTTATGATTTCTTGCAGACTCAGAATTCTTTTAGCTGAAAGAAGAATGAACAGGGTTCAATTATCGGAACTATCTGGCTTACCTTTAAATACTTTACGCCCTCTTTTTAATGACACCTGGAAGAGGGTTGATAGAAAAACAGTAGACCGCATCTGCAGCGCACTGGATATTACATATAAGGGTTTATTCGAAGACCTACCCGAACAGCCTGTACTGTTTAATGATGGGAAGAAATAATGTTTCGCTAAATAGATTCACCTATTTGTATACAGTGAGATAATGCAAAAAATTTTTACTCTAACGGAAAATATCAAAAGAACTTTTCTCACTTTAACAATTAAATCATTCTTTGAATTGCCATATTAGGGGGTGCAAAATGATTGAAGTAGTCAAACGTACTTGGAAAGGTTTTGTGCGATTTTCGCTTGTTCTTATTATTGTTAGCGTTTCTTTCGGTGCCGTTTCTTCAACGATCGCATTTATTAAAGGTGCGTCAGCCGCTGACAACAAACCTAATGAAGATATCATTATTGAAGATTCTATATCAACCAGCTCTGGCAGAGATATAATTGATCAAAGAGCAGACTCACTCCTTAAGGAAATGAGCTATTTTCTCGGAAGTAAACTTAACTACACTTTCAAGGCTGAAATAATGTTTGACAATATATTAAGTTCGGGGCGCAAAGTACAATATTCAGCCGAAGAAAAGGTATTCGTTCAGAAACCAAATAAAGTATATATCGAATATATTAGTGATCTAGGTGGAAAGAAATTCTGGTATGATGGTAATAATTTAACATTACTGGATCCTATAAGTGGTCTATATTCAAAGGTGAAGGTGCCTAATTCTATTGATCAGGCTTTCGATGAAATTTGGGATGAATATGAATATTCACCACCTTTTAGTGAATTGCTATTTGTCAATCCCTATAAAGCAATGACAGAAAATGTCAAGGCCGGTATCTATGTTGGGTCTAGCAAGGTTTTTGGTGTACAATGCCAGCATCTGGCTTTCATTGAGAATAATTTGGACTGGCAGATATGGATAGAAGAAGGCCAACGTAAAATTCCCCGAAAAATGGTCATTACTTATAAAACAATTCCAGGCTCTCCACAGTTAATAGCAATATTAAAGGATTGGATCTTTGATCAGTCTTTTTCAAAATTTGTATTTACTCCGAAGCTTCCTAAGTATGCGAGGGAAACTGACATGGTGAATCTAACGAAAAAGTCGACAAAGGATCTTGGTGATCTTGGAGGCTCAGGCGGGGATTTCTAATTATATTGTGAGCTTTCCAATTCTTATGTTAACAGCATTTATAGGGGGAAAATTTTTCAGTCAAAAGTCCAGCAAATATCTCTCCATGTTCAATTGATTTTTAAATAAAAAAACTAGAAACTGCCCCTGACCTCCCCCAACTCGTATTATTTCATTGACAAGGGCGATAACCTTGAGATATATAGAACAAGAATGTTAGTTTATTCGATTTAAATTGATAATTCCCTGCAGCTTGCTACAGGGTTTCTGCTGTCACTTGCGAGTCTCGATTTGATCGTGCCAAGGCTCTCCCTGAACCCTGATCTCCATCAGGACAGTGTTGTTTCAGAGAAGACGCTCCTACCGCTGGTACATTGTGTGATGTAGGAGCAGCTTATAGCTGCGATTATTATGGCGACCCTAAGGTCACGCGCTACATTCCCTTTTTATCAGTAGCGGAGGGCTTTAGTCCTCCACATAGATTCTGAAACGAATTCAGAATGACAAACTGATCTTGTGTCATCTCGAATGAACATGAGAGATCTTCGAATTCCTCACTTAGTTCAGGATCAACTTAAGGATCTAAAACAGAAAGAACCAAGGGCCTGATAAATCAATTAGTGTAGGGCCCTTAACAAAACTTTTAGAAAGGGGGAATTGTTATCTTGAACTTGGAATGACGGTGTTGAAGATAAAAGATTATTGATAAAAGAAGCTGAGTTTTCCTCAACTCTGAGAGTACTGGGTAGAGACGGAAACATCTTGAGTGCGATTATCAGAGATTCATGGGACTCGGGGGATTTGGAAACCTTAACCAAAAACTCACCGGCACATGCAACTGGTGCGCATATCTCGATCATAGGTCAAATTGCCCGCCAGGAGCTATTAAGAGTAATTCAGCTACATATAACAAATTAGAGAATTTTATAATCATCATTAATTCAAATTTTCTGTTTTCAAATATGCTATAATTTATTAACTCGTCGCAGTTGACATACTTTAAGCTTCTTCTGCTATTTTTTATCTAACATATATTTGAGAGGTAATTGCATGAACCTTAGAAAAACCTTTAATAATCTTGGGCTATTAGTACTACTGATGGCTGGGTTATCTGTTTATTCATGTGATGGGGAAGTATCTACTAGTAGCGGCGGTAAATCTGGAGGAACTGTAACTTCGGATGAAGGCGTAAAGATACACACCTTTAGGGTTATAAACTCATTTCCCCACGACACTGAGGCTTTCACTCAGGGATTGGTTTTTGACCAGGGTGAGTTTTTCGAGGGAACGGGTCTTCGCGGAAGATCTTCTTTAAGAAGGGTGGATCTACGAACAGGTGATGGACTTGTGATTCTCGAACTATCGTCACAGTTCTTTGGCGAGGGTATTACAACTTTCGACGGTAAGATCGCCCAACTGACTCTGAGCTCAAACGTAGGGTTTGTTTATGATAGAGCAAGTTTTGAAAAATTATCGGAGTTTTCGTATCCGACGGCAGGGTGGGGTATCACATATGATGGCGAAAACCTGATAATGAGTGATGGTACTGCAACGATACGATTTCTTGATCCTCAATCATTTGAAGTCGTTAGAAGCATTGAGGTTTTTGGTGATGACGGACCTGTAACAGGTCTTAATGAACTGGAATTTATTAAGGGTGAGATATATGCCAATATTTTTCCAACCGAGATAATAGTTATAATATCCTCAGCAACCGGTAAAGTTACAGGATTTATAGATCTCATAGGGATTTTAAGCGCCGAAGAGCGTACTGCAAATGCAGTTACAAATGGTATCGCTTATGACAGCGTTAATGACCGATTGTTTGTAACAGGAAAATTATGGCCTAAAGTTTTTGAAATTGCACTAGTACCAATCGATTAATTCTCGTTCTTCAAATTTCGTTAATTATTAGAATTAGTTACACGCCATCGTCTTGCCAACCCGGTTGTGCAAGAGCCAGCAATTTAATGGTTTTTCAGGGAGATTTCTTTTTTAATGAGCCATAAGTCCGTTCCGCTTCATACCATTCAGCGAATACTCCTTATTCCCAAAGAAAAAGTTATCTCTGGGACACTCGGTTACCCTATTCTGATAATAATACAGTATG
>JALLOG010000712.1 GCA_027717645.1 Desulfobacterota bacterium AH_259_B03_O07 | reverse complement strand
CCCTAAAAGCATCAATAAATGCCTTTGAATCCTCTCTATAAGTTAAAGAAAGGCCGTATTCTGCGACGTAAAATGTAACCGAAGTGGTATTGGTTGTGCAATTTAAAAAGTAACCGAAAATAGAAAGTAAGATGGGTAAATAGATAAGATTTACACTATCTTACTTTCATTATGGATATGCACTCAAGAAACCAATATCTT
>JALLOG010000711.1 GCA_027717645.1 Desulfobacterota bacterium AH_259_B03_O07 | reverse complement strand
TCCATTAACAAAGCAGAGACTATTCATAAAGCAGCTCTTCACACCAGTTGGCTGCCGGAATATAACAATTAATATTCTTAATTATATAATACTCGAAGATTGAATCAAAATTGTACAAAATATCTTGATAGACACCGATTTTTGAACACTCAAGACCTATATCGTCTCTTCCCATCATTGTCTTAATTTAGTATTCCACTAAA
>JALLOG010000710.1 GCA_027717645.1 Desulfobacterota bacterium AH_259_B03_O07 | reverse complement strand
TTCCTACCTTTTCTCTGTGTCTTAAGAAATCTTTGATATGTTAAGCTTTAAAACAAATTCATTCATAAAATAAAGATTCCACTCGAATGTTTCAATCGAACGATATACGAGAACAGGATATTGATCTTGTATCCATTATTTATTTCTTTCCTTTCTTTGTCTTGATACATACTTCGATAAACTCAGCATGAAACGAGAAACAAAA
>JALLOG010000709.1 GCA_027717645.1 Desulfobacterota bacterium AH_259_B03_O07 | reverse complement strand
AGGAGAAGGTAAAAGGAACATAAGGAGAATAGCCCTTATAAGCAGAGGTTTGCTCAAGTAACAAGAAAGGAGTGGGAACGAGTTAAATTTAAGGCTATGCTTGAAGGAAAAAAGTTTTTTTTTCAAGGAAGTATGTGGTCAGAGAGGAAAGATTTCTTGACATGAGCTTATCTTTACAGGAAAATGTGGAAAGAAAAGGTTTATGCA
>JALLOG010000708.1 GCA_027717645.1 Desulfobacterota bacterium AH_259_B03_O07 | reverse complement strand
TTTGTTAGGAGTTCACGTGCTTGGAGCTAGAGCTGAGGACATCGTTCAGATCGCAGCAGTTGCCATGCGTGGAGGATTAACAATTAAGGATCTTGCTACGATGCATCATGCATTTCCTACAATTAGCGAAGCGTTTTTCTGGGCATGTGCAGAAATACCACCAGACCCCATCGTTGGTCTTGTGGTACTCTCTCAAAAGGCTTGATA
>JALLOG010000707.1 GCA_027717645.1 Desulfobacterota bacterium AH_259_B03_O07 | reverse complement strand
CATGAAGAAAATCCCTTGTCTCCCCAATAAAGCAAAACAAGGGGTGAAAACTTGAACGACCAGGTTTCTTTGGATTATATCCAACTGAGGCTCTTTGTTGTTGTCCATAAGTTGTCTTCACATGGGAATCTAAATCAAGGGTAATCTTACGCCATCCCTCAAAGTTTCTCCTTGCGCTCTTTAGAATCTTTTGGTTTACATGGGCAAT
>JALLOG010000706.1 GCA_027717645.1 Desulfobacterota bacterium AH_259_B03_O07 | reverse complement strand
GCATCTCCTGGTTCAAATCCATCTCCTCCAGGTGGTGGTAAACCTAATTCAAATGCACCGATGTCGCAATTTCGTGGAATACCACGCTGGTCGGTTGCTTCACAGGCGTTTCCACCGCTCCCTGGTGGAGCAGGATTTCCAGCATCAACCGCTGGACTATTAGGAGAAAGTGCGTGGGTCTCAGTAGATCCCCCATTGTTGGTTAAGG
>JALLOG010000070.1 GCA_027717645.1 Desulfobacterota bacterium AH_259_B03_O07 | reverse complement strand
TTAGTAAAATAATCAAAATTTTAATGAATTCTACTCCGTCAGATGTCTAATGCCCTTTTTTAATACCGATCTTGCTTTATCTGGAAAGGAATGGCTTAAAAGCCACCGTGGCGTCTCTGGTAGAAAAACCATTCCAATCCCGAGCATTATGGCTGGGATTGCACCTATTGCAAACATCCAACGCCAGGCACTATCTCCAGTAAATGCTAGGTTTATAATATAGGAGACAAGTGTCCCAATTGTTATCGATAAGGCATAGAATGAAACCATCCAGCCCCGGGAACTGACATTAGCCAGCTCAGAAATATAGATCGGTGAAGTAACAGACACCATTCCCAGTGACACACCCATAACAAATCTGCTAATTATTAAGAATGTGACTGTGGGTGAAAGCGCCGCCCCAAAACTGCCAAGAGCAAACAACACTCCAGTTAGAATCAGCACCTTACGGCGACCAACTTTATCAGCAAGCACTCCGCCAACCGGTGCACCCACCATGGCACTTAGGAAGAGGGAACTAATAATAACCTCCTCCATCGAAGATGAAAGAGAAAACTGTTTTTTTATAAATAGAATCGCCCCAGATATAACAGAGGAATCGTATCCAAAGAGAAAGCCACCCAGGGAAGCGAATCCCGCAGCTATGTATAATAAGTGGGGATTCTTTTGATGGGCGTTAGTGTTTGCGCTTCTTTCCAAAACCACCCATGCCTAGATATAATTTTACAATAATAAAACTATTGAATTCTTGGTATTGAAAATTCTCAATTTTAATTAAGAAGTCTTATAATAGATTTATTGATGATAGTCAATATAAAATCGTTAGGAAGGATTTTAGTCGAGACAAGAAAATTTCTTCTATCGTTGCCATACCCGATTACATTAATCGGGTATCCATACTCTTTTCTCATGGATTCCCATTTACTATATGTTGGGAATGACATTTGTCGCTTGTTTAACCAGCAAAATAAGGCTCGGGAATGCCTTTTACTCCAGGTTCAACAACAAAAATACTTCCACTTAGTGGCCATTTTTTAATTTGTGCTTCGGTCAAAGTTTCCTGGGCCGTTGTAATAAATAACTTGTCAAAATTTTCTCCACCAAATATACAACCGCATGGTCTTGGAACCGGCACATCAACAATGGCAACAATTTGCCCATCAGGCGTGTAACGGACAACCTTGCCAATGACGTTGTGGACACTCCATACCAATCCCTCCTCATCAACGGTAAGACCATCAGGAAATGCCCCTGATCTCTTATCAACAGTTGCAAATACACGGCGATTTGAGATCATTCCGCTTTCAGGATCAAAATCAAAGGCATAAATAGCGTAACGAAAACTTTCCGTATGGTACATTGTCTTACTATCCGGACTCCATCCCATGCCATTGGAACAAACTACCTCACCCCGCATCTTCGTGACGGTTAGATTGTGATCGAGGCGATACAAATTTCCCGAGGGCTCATTCCAGTGCGTCTTTGACATTGTCCCTCCCCAAAATCGGCCTTGAGGGTCGCACTTTGCATCATTGAATCGATTGTCTGGAAGATCCGCTTCAGGATCGTTTATCATCTCTAAATCCTTAGTTTCCGGATCGACAAATGCAAACCCATCCCGCAATGCTACTACCAAACCTCGCCCTTCACGTAATGCCAGGGCGGATACGGGCTGAGGCAATTCAGAAGACTTATCATTTCCAGTTCTTGGATCGAAACGATGGACCTCTCCCATTGGGATATCAACCCAATACAAAACTTTCTCACGAACACTCCAAACTGGAGATTCCCCGACAATTGCCTCAGTTTTAAGGGCCAATACCGCTTCGTGTTTTTCTATGTTGTTAGTCATACTATTACCCTTGGATCATAAACAATAAATCAAATGAGGCTCGGTAGTGCAAGCTTTATGTTATCTTTAAATTTAAAGAAAGTCCTTCCAGTCATTCCCGTCCATGTCACGTCAGTCGTGGACGAAATCTATAAAAATTTGTTTCAACTAGTTTGGCAATTTACATTTTTTACTTTGTCTTGATACAAAGTAACAACCCTTCGACTTAGCTCAGGACAAGACTGCCCAAAAATTGAGCTATAAATCCCTCACGCCGGCTAAAAAATCTAATATTCCCTATCCCCCGCATTTTTTTTAACGCCTGCGTTCGTGATTTACTTAACGCAATTTTTGGAATGTCTATCTTAACCTTTTCCTCTCGGAAAAGGTTTAATGAATGTCAAAATAATATTGAAATTAAATAAACTGTCCTCCAATTGTATGACATTTACAGTCGCTAGACCGACAATGTCAGATCTGGCAATCTCAAGAAAAACAGGATTGTTTCACTTATTTCGCAGACAAGCTCGTCAAGTTCAAATTCTTAAACAGCTGATAACTGTTGATTCAAAATTTTATTAATGCTGGCCGAAATATTTGGTTTTAGACCTGCTATCCCCCCGTTCTGAAGCTTGGATAAAGCATCATACCACCGTCCACATACAACGTAGCACCTGTTACATAGTCTGACTCATCAGATGCTAGCCAAACGGCCGCCTTTGCGATATCTGAAACCTCGCCTATACGCCCATAGGGTATTAAAGTAAGTAAACCCTTCATACCCTCTGGTGTACCCCACACTGACTTGTTTATATCTGTCTTTATCGCTCCGGGGGAAATCGCATTGGCACGTATACGATTAGGAGCTAATTCTTGTGCAAGAGTCTTCATCATCATGCTAACTCCACCCTTGGATGCAGCGTAATTTGCATGACCAGCCCAAGGTATTCCATCGTGCACCGAAGACATACAAATTATCTTTCCCATAGCACTCGACAACTCCGGAACCATCCCTCGCCTTAAAAATTCTCTCACAGCCTCTCTTGAACATAAAAATTGTCCACCAAGATCCACAGAAATTACAGAATTCCACTGTTCAAGTGTCATTTCATGAAAGGCCGCATCTCTCTGCAATCCGGCATTATTGACGAGTATATCTATGCTTCCGTATACTTCAATCATTTTTTTGAACATATCCTGGACTTCATCCTCTTTACTAACATCAGCTTGTAAAGCTATAGCCTCACCACCAGCGTCCTTAATTTCTTGTACGACCTCGTTGGCCTTATCACCCCCTCTTCTATAATTCACAACAACAGAGGCTCCCGCCTTAGCCATTTCTTTAACTACTTCCCTCCCGATTCCGGAACTAGAACCCGTTACCAGTGCACGCTGTCCTTTCAATACCCCGTCATTGGTCTTAGCCATTTATATTCCCTCCTTAACCTTTGTGTCACATATATATAAACTTCGTCATTATCACACAGAGACATACCATTTTCAATATTTTGATTATGAATTTGCATTAGGTTTAGAAAACGATATAAACAAGATGCAGGAGCACCTTCTACCGGAGATTTCATCATCGCGCCAAGATGGCGGTCCTACATTACTTTTTAAAGATCCTTGGTAGGAGCGGCATCTTGCCGCGATCAGAATGGCGATCTAAAGATCACCGCTACATAACATAGAACTCAGCAACGCTACGGATAGCCCACCAGTCTTGCTGGTGGGGAACAACAACCAACGAGTAGGGGATGATTCCCTAATGAGTCCGTAAACGCCCCTTCGGAGAACGGTCACTACAACAAACCTACAACTTCACATACAAACCAAATCCAACTACCAATGCGTTTGGGATATTCCCTGATCCACCCGGATGAATGATGTATTGAACATCAGGCTGAATGCTTAACCAAGGAGTTATTTTGAAAATATGGGTTAATTCCATGAGCATTTCGAAGTCTTGTCCTATGAGGTTTCTACTCACCTTTCCGTAAGAAAAGCCAAATGAGGTTGTATCGGTATCCCTGCTGCGGAATAATCCCTCATAAACAAGTCCGGTTGAGAAAAAGAACGGAAAAGTATTGATATCCTCTGAGGGCGCTAGCGTAAAAGTAGCGAATGGCGTGAGTCCTTGATCACTTCCAGGTCCCCCCTCACGATAAATCATCTGATCCATAACTAAATAGAATCCATAGTTGCCCCTCCTCTTATTACCTGGGTCCGACAAAACAGTAAATCTATTGGTGTCATAATATGCTCCCAACTTGTAATTACCGGGAAACCCATTTGAATCTTTATCTGAGTTAAGTAAATAACCTAGCTCGCCTATTAATAAAGCTTCACCGTTAAATGAAGCCTCAAAATTGCTGAAACTGATTTTTCCCGATCCGAGTTCTGAGTTGTATATTCCGAGCATTGCATAAAATTCTTTAAAAGGCCTAACCTTCACTCTAGCTCCCCAGGTAGAGACTGGATCTACTGTGAAAGAGGGAATATTGAAAAAAATACTTACCGGATTCTGATCAAAAGCCAGACTTACAAAGTTAAAGAAAATGGGGGAGGTCATAAATTCATCGCCAGTCGCCAAACGACCCAAGGCAATGTTTAACATGTCATCAAATAAAGATTGCTCTAAATAAAGCTGGTACAGCCTTACCTGTGTTCCACTAAAAATACTGGACACTTGAAAAAAATTCCCAATAAAATCATCAGTTAAACTACGACCCGATGCCCAAGAGCCAGAAACTCTAAATCTCAATCCCCTTATATTTAATAATTTTTCCAAATCGAAGTCTAGATATAAGTTCAATAAGCCGGCATAGGCGACACCTTTTTTCACCCCTCCAATCGGGTTACCAAGAACCGATAAATCATAAAATCCAAATATGTCGATACCCTTATTCTTAAGCTTTTCTCGGTATCCACCCCAGTTTCCAGTCAAATATTTCTGTTTTGACCAGGAATCGAATAATCCTTCTGATACAGTTTCACTCTTTCGAGTAAGATCTGAGGAATCCCCGGCATTTGACTTAGGTGTGAAGGTCATTATCAGACAATTCAACAGTAGCAAAATTGATACAAGTAGCTTCAATCTGTTCATCAATTTAAAACCATCACGATCCTACAGTAATAATGACAATTCATCCATAATACACTGTAATCATTTGGATATGAATGTTTCGAAAACAATTCCAGTAAAATCAATTAGAACCTCTGGGAGGTTATGATCTGATTTTTAATAAATAGCAAATAAATTGGGACAGATGTCCCCATTTATTCCTATTTATTCTATTTATTATTCCTATGTGACTTATATGCTTGACTCTTGTTCTGTCCTACCGCGTTCCCTTAATCTCTCAATTAGGACATAAAAGACTGGCACAATGATCAAGCTGAGGAAGGTTGATACGATCATTCCCCCAAATACTGCGGTTCCAAGGGAGTGTCTGCTGTTGGCTCCTGCCCCGCCCGCGATTACAAGAGGCACAATCCCTAAGATAAACGCAAACGCCGTCATAAGAATAGGACGCAGGCGAATGTGCGCAGCCTCGATTGCCGACTGGATAATCTCCTCACCCTCCTCACGCCTACGCCTCGCAAATTCCACAATCAGAATAGCATTTTTACTGGCGAGACCAATTAACATCACTAGCCCAATTTGGCAATATACATCGTTGTCAAGACCCCTTAACCACTGGGCACACATGGCTCCTAGTAAAGCCAGGGGTACTGCAAACATTATCATAAACGGCATCGACCAGCTCTCATACAGGCCTGCTAGGAAAAGAAATACGAAAACTATCGACAGCGCAAAAATTAGTGGGGCAAGATTTCCGGCCTTAAGTTCCTGATAGGCAGTTCCCGTCCACTTATAACTCATGCCCTCTGGCAAAATCTCCGTAGCAAGATCCTCCATGGCTTGGATTGCCTCCCCCGAGCTGTAGCCCGCCGCCGGACCTCCATCTATCTCCGCCGATCTATACATGTTGTAGTGCGAAATCGTCTGAGCCCCAACCGTCGGCCTGATATCTACAAGCGTACTTAAGGGTATCATGTCTCCTTCTGCTGAGCGCGTATACAGGCGCGATATGTCAGTGCTATTTGTGCGATAGTCATCCTGAGCCTGCATAAACACACGCCAGACACGACCAAACTTATTAAAATCATTTACATACAGTGCACCGAGGTATGCCTGCAGGGTGTTGAAAACGTCTCCTATAGAAACCCCCAATGTCTTTGCCTTTGTGCGATCGAGGTCTATGTAAAGCTCTGGAACATTTGCCGTAAAAGTGCTAAATAGGCCTTTAAGCTCAGGTCTCTGGTTTCCCGCCTTAATCATCTCCTGCGTCACATCGTAGAGATTCTCGAGACTCTGGCTCTCTAAATCCTGGAGTTCAAACTGAAAACCGCCAAGTACGCTCAAACCCTGTATCGGAGGGGCATTGAATGCCACTACAACAGCATCTGAAATTTTGTCGAATTCTTTTTGAACCCTTGAAATTATGGCTTCGACTTGAAGTTCTGGAGATTTACGTTTAGACCAGGGTTCTAGGACTGCAAAGACTACGGCAGCGTTTGAATCCGTTGCATTGGTAATGATATCGAGACCACCTAAGGCAACGACACTCTCAATTCCAGGGGTGGAACGAAGAATCTCTTCCACCTGATTTACTACCACTGCAGTTCGCTCTAAAGAAGAACCCTCAGGACCCTGAATGTTGGTGAAAAAATACCCCTGATCCTCTTCCGGAACAAAACCAGTAGGAACTACCCTGAACAGGATATAGGTTATTCCCAATAATCCTATGAAGACCGCTATTACAATTTTCCAGTGGCCTATGATACCCCCCAACCAATTCTTATAATGGTCTCTGAACCAGTTAAAACCGTTGTTAAATTTTGTAAAAACCCAGCCATGCTTCTCCATTCCCGGACGCAAGAATAATGCACAGAGGGCAGGACTAAGAGTCAAAGCGTTAATCGCAGATATTCCCACCGCGCAAGCTATTGTCAATGCAAACTGCCTGTACAACTGACCTGTAATTCCAGGCATGAAGGAAACAGGTACGAATACGGCCATGAGCACTAGGGACGTTGCAACAATTGGACCCGTGACTTCTTTCATAGCCTCCATTGCCGCAATCTTTGGCGCCAGACCTTTCTCCTGTATCATCCTCGTAACATTCTCAACAACCACAATTGCATCATCTACGACAAGGCCTATCGCAAGCACCAGCCCGAACAAGGTCAGGGTATTTATTGAAAAACCCAGAGCAGCCATGAGAGCAAAAGTGCCTATCAGAGACACGGGTATAGTAATGGCCGGTATCAATGTAGCCCTAAAATTCTGTAGGAATATGAATACAACTATAAAAACCAGTATAAAGGCTTCAAACAGGGTTATGATGACCTCTTTGATTGATTCCTTGACAAACGTCGTGGTGTCATAAACAACCTTGTATTCCACACCCTCTGGAAATTGTTTAGAGAGCTCTTCCATAGCAGCCTTGACCTCATTATCAATATCAATCGCATTCGCACCAGGAAGCTGATAAGTCCCAATTCCTACCATCTCCTTCCCATTAAGATTGCCATAAGTGCTGTAACTCTCAGCTCCCAGGTCCACCGTAGCTACATCCTTAATGCGGACCACCTGTCCATACGGGCCGGCACGAACAATGATGTTTTCAAATTCAGAGACCTCTTCTAGTCTTCCAAGGGTGTTGATGGTGTATTGAAACTTCTGACCCGGAGGAACCGGGGGTTGACCGATGGCACCTGCCGCAACCTGTTCGTTCTGGTCTTGTATGGCACTGGAAACATCCGTTGCCGTGAGACCCAAGCTGGCTAATTTATCCGGATCCAGCCATACACGCATCGAATAAAGACGCTCCCCCCAGATTGTGGTATTTCCTACACCGGGAATCCGTTTAATTACATCATTGATATGGATATCTAAATAGTTACTAAGGAATATTTGATCGCGACTGCCGTCAGGGGATATCAGGTTTACTCCAAGAATCAGGTTAGTCGATTGCTTACTTACCGAAATTCCATATTTGCTTACCTCCTCCGGAAGACGCGGTTTTGCCAGTTCGACTCGGTTCTGTACATCGACGGCAGCAATATCGAGATCGTAGCCGATCTCAAAAGTTACGGTAAGGTTCATGGTACCGTCATTAGAGCTGTTGGAGGACATATACGTCATGCCCTCAACTCCGTTAATTTGCTCCTCGATGGGGATTGTCACTGTCTTTTCGACGACTTCGGAACTAGCACCGGTGTACGTGGCACTTACCTGAACTGTCGGAGGAGCAATCTCGGGAAACTGCGCAATCGGGAGTATAGGAATGGTAATACCGCCGACCAAGGTTATTAATATTGCAATGACTGATGCTAAGACGGGTCGCTGAATAAAGAAATTAACCAATAAAGACTCCTAATCATACACCCTTATTTTAATCTTTCGAACCCTTCTGGGGTTGAGGAGAGGCTTGAGAATTCTTAGGCCCATTTTTCGACGAAGCGAATTTAGGCTGGACTGTAATACCCGGGCGAACTTTCTGTAATCCATCAATGATCACTCGTTCACCCAAACTCACTCCTTTCGTTATATCTCTTTTTCCCTTATACGTTGTCCCTAATTCAACGCTCCGATCCTCGACCTTGTTTTCTTTATTTACAACATACACATAGCTTCCACCCTGGTCCTCACCAACAGCCTGCTCGGGAACTAAAAGCGCGTCTGGCTGCATCTTTAGTAGAAGTCGAACCTGGGAGAATTGTCCTGGTAATAGATTCTTTTCTGGATTAGGTGCAATCGCCCTCATCAAAATCGTGCTCGTGGATACATCCACCGTATTATTTACGAAATCCACATTGCCATCATGAGGATGCAAACTTTCATCGGGTAGCACGATCTTAACCTTTAGCTCTCCATCCTGTCGCTTCCTCAAAATTTCGGGGAGATCACGTTCACTGGGACTAAAATAAACGTATATAGGATCTAGCTGTACTATATTAGCCAGGGTTGTTGCTGTTCCACCGGCAAGGCCAGCACCCACGAGATTGCCAACATCCACCTGTCTCTGACCTATACGACCGTCGAAGGGGGCATACATCCTACAGTAACTGAGATTGAGTTCAGCCAGTTTAATTGCAGCCTTATCCGCATCCACAGCAGCCTTGGCTTCCTCAACCTCGGTCACATATTGATCAAACTGATCGCGAGTTATAAAATCCTTATCAACAAGAGGTCTGTAGCGCGTGACCTGCTCTCTTGCATACTTTAATGCTGCCTCATCGCTTTCTAACTGCGCAACTGCCTGATCGAGCTGTGCCTCGAATTCCCTTGGATCTATAACAAGAAGAAGATCACCTTGATTCACATCAGCTCCATCTTCAAAAGCACGCTCAATAAGAAAGCCCTCAACCCGAGCGGTAATGTCAACAGACCTAACAGACTGTGTGTTTCCAACATAGTTCAGGTAGATAGGTATTGTTTCCTGTGTAACCTTTGCCACCGTAACTGATGGAGAGGGAGGAGTAGTTGCATCTTTCTTCCCTTTGCAATCAATAAACAAGGAAGGAGTCATCATTAATACCAGCAATAAAATATTCTTGGCAATCTTTAAAATCTTATTTTTCCTCTTCATATATGACTTCGCCCTCTGAATCATTATCATTCATTTCGGGAATGCTACCATTATTATAGGAGGGAAGTTCAGCCCCGATTGCATGAACTAGGTCTGCAAATGAAGTAAATAGGCTTGTAGTAGCTTTAATCTTTTCTGCTCTTGCTTCTGCAAGCAATGTCTGAGCATTTAATAGCTCAACGATATCACCGACCCCCGATCGAAAACGAGCAAGAGAGGCATCGAAGGACTCCTTTGAGCTAGCTAGTAGAACTTCGCTGGCTTCAAGCTGTCCGGCAGCAGTTCGAAAGTTATAATAAGCATTCCAAACATCTTCTATAACAACCTGCTCTTCCAAAAGTAATGCTGCCTGAGCAGCCTTTAGGTCGGATCTTGCTTCTCTGACGGAATTAATCAGTGCAAATCCCTGAAATATTGGGAACTGAAGTTGAAGACCAAATAGATAATTCGTAAAGTAATCGCTCGAAGACCCGTCCGGTCTTACCCACCATCTGGCAATTTGAGCAATAGCAGATAATTGGGGCCACAGGTTTGACTTTGCTTCCCGCAGTTCAGCCTGTCGTCGTTCGACAAAAGCTTGGACCGCTGCAAGTTCAGGACGATTTTGTTTTGCCACTGCGATTAAATCCTCCACATTTTGCTCTATTGCAGCCAGTGGTAATTCCTCTGGCTCGCCAGATACGTCGAAAGCTGTGTCCGCAGGCCATCCTATTACTGTAGCTAATTTTCCACGCGATGTTTGGACAGCCCCTTGATCCGACACAAGATCAAATTGGACCTGCGCCATGGTGGCTTTGGCCTGTAGGACATCGGGTAGCGTCCCTACACCAGCCTCAAGACGTAATTCAGCAGCTTCCAAACTCGTTTGAGCTTCATTTAATGACACCTCATCGGCACGAACCTGTGCCTTGTTCCCAATATAATTATAAAAAGCGACTGCTACATTTCGCAACACATCCTGAATTACCTGATTATGGTTCCAATTTGCGGTAAAAAGTGCCTGCTGTGCTGCCTTCGATTGTGCACTACGGCCTCCAAAATCGAGGAGAAGATAATTCAAAGTTAGCCCTGCATACGCGAATTGCTCATCGTATGGATCCAGACCTGTTGCTGTTCCACCGCCGCTCCCATAGCTATAGTTCAAGGTACCATCCACTTGTGGATAGTAAATACCTCGGGCGACACCCCAGGCCGCAGCCGCTGATTTTGCTTGTTCCCAAGCTTGTAACGTAGTAGGATTGAGTTCGAGTGCGACATCAACTAATTGTGAAAGTGTCAATTCGTCCGCAAAAGGTTTTAACTTAGTAGGAATCCCAGGCAATTCTTCAGCCGGGAAAAACTCGGAATATTCTTCCGGAGGGGGCTCCCATTCCTCACTTGGGGCAGGTGAAATTTGTTTAGCTGGATCAAGCTCCGGAAAGTCTTTTACACAGGCAGCAAATACAAATACTATAAAAACTAGCAGTGAAAACGTTATATAAATAAAATAGAAGTTCTTAGTGATTCTAATATTCATATACAACACAACTCATATATAAGTGGTTCATCTCAATCATTCAGTGATGTTGAACACATTAATTATTACATCTGTATGAAAAAAAAAGTCTTACGATGAGAATGAACCCACGCTAGTCATTTAGGATTATCATCATTGCCGGTTTTTGTCAATAAATATTTCCAATAACTTCTTTCATTAAAGCAGTTCGACCTAAACGGTAAATAATTAATATAGATAACTTTATAATTTCACATAGACAAATTTTCTGCCGGCGATAAATGAAGTAATCATCTATTCGTTAATTCTACGAAATAATATATTTAGAGATTTTAAGAAAAGTCCTAATTTGAAAATCAAATATCGGTATGATCAAAGAAATCCATGATCTTGACAAAATCAGTCTATTAGTAATATATGTTTATTATAAAAGCCAATAATTGAACTTATGATAACCACGATTTATTGCTGGACTGTATTCTCGCTAGTTACAATTATATTTGGTTCTGTGGGGGTAATTCTTTCCGTATTAATTCCTAGTAAAGTACATAAATACGCTATCAGACCGTGGGGATATTGTATTGTAAAAGGATTTGGGATTGAAGTTCAAGCAGAAGGACTTGAAAACCTTCCAAAAGAGCCTTGTGTAGTCATGTATAATCATCAAAGTGCAACTGATATACCCGTCTTTTGCGCTTTTCTTCCTATTGAATGGAAAGGCATTTTGAAGGACGAGGTTGCAATGATCCCTTTCGTTGGTTGGGTAATGAAACTTTCTGGTCATTACTTCGTTGCGAGAGATGGATCTAAAAGAGATACTGTACAAGTTAAAGAAATTGTTAAGCAAATAAGAAAGGGACCTTCGGCGATCATCGCTCCTGAAGGAACAAGAAGCCTTGATGGAAAGCTTTTACCTTTTAAAAAAGGAGGGTTTGTAATAGCTTTGCTTGCCCGAGTGCCTGTCGTAATAATGGTTTTATCTGGAGGAAAGGAGATTATGCCTAAAGGTTCTTCAATGATTAAACCCGGTAAAATGGAAATGAAAATATTACCTCCCATTGATGTAAAGAACCTCCCCCCTGGTAAGATGGGGAGAGAAAGGCTTGAAAGAACTGTAAGAGAATCAATGTTAAAAGCCCTAGGACAAGAAGAAAAAATTAAAGTTGCCTCATAAACCTTAAAATATCATTTGAAAGCAATTAATTTATGCTCATTTGATCAGTCCTATTAAAATTTCACATAAATAAAAACTATGAAGAGTAGAATCCTTTAGGTCTATAGTTGATGGTAGTAAAAAAATAGTATACATTTAATTGATTTTCACATCATTAATTAGAATATTTTAACTTCATATGCTGTTAAGACCTTGGGGGGCAATTTAGGATGGCCAATTTGGCAGACTTAGATGTTGAAACAATTTTGAACTTAGTGGGCATGCCTGTTCAAAAAGAATTAGTGAATCCTCGTAATCCAAAAGAAATGGCTGAAAAGGTCAGAGTTACGTTTAG
Source organism: Desulfobacterota bacterium AH_259_B03_O07 (assembly GCA_027717645.1). Lineage (GTDB taxonomy): Bacteria > Desulfobacterota_D > UBA1144 > Nemesobacterales > CSP1-2 > JALLOG01. The sequence continues at coordinate 4,073 of JALLOG010000070.1, read as the reverse complement.
ACCTTTACCCAAGGGATATGATAATAAAACTATCATCAATTTTCGTTATAAATTAAAAGAGAAACTTACTCAATATGGCGCTCAAGTAATATTATGGAATAAGGCTACAGAGATTGAGCCAAACAGTCTCATTTCAAGGATCTTCAGAATCAGAAAGGTCAAAAGAAATACAAATGCCGTGATTGATGTTGATAGACCATATTCTAAGCTAAGAAAAATAATGAGCAATTTGGCAGAAAAGATATACTTGCTATTGCGTTCTCCGGACAAGTCAGTTACCGAGATTTTTAGAGCCAGCGCATGGGCCGACGACTTGACTAAAAAGCATGTGATGGACCCTTTTAACACACAAGTTGTCACCCTTACACCATTGAACCATGTGTTCGCTGATAATAACACACCTTATGATGAAAAGATAAAAATAGGTTTACAGAATATAATAAGAACGATGAGTGAAGTGGTTATAGGAGTTTCAGAGGATAGAATTTCCATAATCAATATGAATCTCTCAGATTCAACCTTTTATGTTGACCAATTAGACGAATTTATTTTAAACTCTTTTATTCCAAAGATTTTCGCTCCGATTAAACCCCCTGTACTAAACCGTTTTGACTTGGGAACATTTGATCCCTCCGAATCAAGTTACGCGGAAGAATTAACAAACTTAGGAAAACAACTCAAACAGACCGATTTATTTCCTGAAGGTTCTAATTTCAACGAAAAAATAAGGAGATTATCTCATCGCGACGTTGTCAACAAGATATTTGAAGGTAGAACAGGTGTATCATATGGCTTCGTGGCCCTTGCAGAACCTCCTAAATACGAGGGCCCAAAGGAGATATCTAGAGGGGAATGGAACAATTTATCAAGCTTGGATGGGATTAATAATGAAGCCATAAAAAAGGGTTATAACGGCAGATGGTATGTGAAAACTGTAATAAGGGGCAAGGAATTTTACCAACAGGTTCCAGACATATGGATCGTAACTTCTAGATCTGGGTGCGATAAAACTAATTTGGACCTAAACCGTGATATAGTACGAATAGGTTTAGTAAAAGGAAAGCATTATCTACAAATTCCAACTGGGATCGATCTTAATAGAAAAGATATTAGGCCATCATTTGATACATATGTCATACTAGCTCAATCACTAGCTGCGGCTTTATATTCTCCGAATCTTATCAAGAACGGAATGCCTATATTACACTTCCATGGATATCCAGACCCTGTTTGGTTTCAGAGTTTTGAATGTCACGTCGGTGAAAATAATCCGTCAATGCCTTGTGGTACCTTAGAAGCAGCGCTCCTAAACTTCTCAGAAATTTATGAATTAGCTAATAATAACGGTACGGAAATGAAATTACTTTGCGTAGTAGAATCCGATCATGGAGTAAATATTTTGGGACCTAATATGGACTATTTGGTAACCAGACTGAGAGAAGGTTCTTCACAAGGTCATATACTGCTAGGAGGAAAGTATTTGCCTTATTTAAAAGAAGAATCTAAGCCAAGATTACGAAATGTACAGTAGCTAAAAAAAATTCACTGAGATCATATTTGTTTACATCCATTATAGGCTCTATGATTCCAAATTCATGAAGAATGACGATAAGATACCTAAGGTATTTTTAGCACGACACTGCAAAACACAATGGAATCTTGAAAATCGTCTTGTAGGAACGTCTGATATACCGTTGTGTCAAGAAGGTAGAGAAGAAGCAAACGACAATCTAACACTGATTGAGAATCTCGGTATACAGAGGATTATATGCAGCCCACTGAAAAGGGCTTATGAAACTGCCAAAACCTACGCCGATCATCTTGGAGTACCATTACATGTACACCAGGGCCTAAAGGAAATTGATCACGGGAGCTGGAATGGGAGGGAGATAGAAGAACTATTAAATGATGCGAATTTCAAAAGGTGGTTTGAGGAAGACCCAACTTCGGTGCCTATACCAGATGGAACTGAGACGATACAATCAGCGCAGAAGAGAATAGTAAAAACTATTAAAGACATAGCACTCTCTTATCCAAATGAAACAATCCTTGTTATAATGCACAAACACATCAGGTCACTCCTGCGCTGTGCTGTCTATGATTACGACTTTAGACAATGGAGAGAGAACATAGACAACAGGATAGAGCCTATAGAAATACCAAGGACTCATATTATAAAATTATGTGAATTAGCAGCATAAGATTTCCTCAAAAAATACCGTCTTTTTCCATTTATTCTTGTAGGAGCAGCTTCTAGCTACGACAAATAAAAAATAATCATAAATAGCGATACTCACACTTCGACTCGGCCGAGTGTGACCGGGTTTGCTTATTAAGTCGCCCCCTACTAAAGCTGAAAAAAATATTTCATAGAAACTAATTACTTACTCCCTTGGCTATTATCGACAATTCATTTAGCTTTTATGTATAATCTTCCCTAGATTGGTCTGAATTGGAGGGCTGGCAGAACGGCTAATGCACCGGTCTTGAAAACCTATGTGACCCCAATCATAGCGTTAAAGTGTGATAAACAGCAAGTAAGAATTAGCCTTATTTTACAGGTATAAACTCACTTTTCATAGACATCTCCTTTTACGCTCTTTAACGCTTTACTTCACAAATTCACTGACAAATCACCACCAATTTCGCTACCAATGGATTTTCTATTGAAATTTCCGTAAAAGTCATCTAAAGCCAGAAGGGGGTGCATGGGTCGATAGGTTTATATATATAGGTTTAACCCCATTTAAACTCGAGACGGGCTTTTAATAGCCAATAGGGCAAGATTTATAAATCTACTAATGGATTGTCCTCCAGGAAATCAGTGGTTAGAGGGAAAACTTTTGTTGACAGGAGCTTATTATTTTTATATTGTGGGAACAGAAGAGGTTAGTGCATAAAATGGGATTATGATTTCATTTATTTTATTCTTTTATTTAAAATTTCAAGTTTTTAATATTTAAACCTTTTAATTATCATTCTAAAACCTACTATTAGAGCAAGAATAATAGGAATAACCAGATTAATAACAGCTGTACTATAAGATGCATCTCCGTTATCAGCCTCTAAACTTAGTTATTACGCACCCAAGGTCTGCGAGGTTCGTAAAGCCATCCTCATTACAGTCCCCATTGCCGGGTGCTGGAGTACCTCTGAATGCATTAATTATTACGCCCAAGTCAGCTAAATTTACAAAACCGTCCGCATTTGCATCTCCTGGTATGTTGTTAAAGCCTTCTTCCAATTCAAATGCTCCAATATCACAAATTGCAACATCATCGCCATCTCCATCGATTGGACGCAAAACACCTCGTTGATCAGTATCAGGAGGTGGGCAAGTAGAAATGCACATATCGATCGCCGGGCTATCAGGTAGCAGAGCTATTGTCTGCGTTGGACCTCCGTTATCCTGCAGGCCTGCAGGATCGAGTCCTGGGTCAGTATTAGGTTTGTCACTGGTAACGTTTCCACCTATACAGGTCGTACCATTATCTATGTTGTTGCCGAGCGAGCGTATATTATTTGAACCGGTACAATTTCCGATAGAAGTGTTTGTATTAAAGATTGAACAATCAAGGATCAGGCTTCCATCACCTGCTGTAACACTAGCTCCTAATTCTGAGCACCTATTCCCGCTGCAAGAGGCAGAGTTTGAATTCAGTGTACTATTATTAACTTCGATATTAACCAAGCCACCTCCGTTCCAAATAGCACCTCCTTCTGCACGACAATCATCACCGCCGCATGTAACAGAGTTTGAATTTAGTGTGCTATTATTAACCAAAGGAGCTCCGGAAATAGCACCTCCGAAAGCCTCACAATTACCGTCAACACATGTAACAGAGTTTGAATTTAGTGTACTATTATTAACTAAAGGAGCTCCGGAAATAGCACCTCCATCCGCATCACAAGCATCACCGTTGCATGTAACAAAGTTGGAATTTAGTGTGCTATTATTAACTAAAGTAGCTTCGGAAATAGCACCTCCAACAGCATCACATTCTATGCCATCACATGTGGCGGTGATGATTGTCGTGCAGAAGGAGGTGCTATTTGGAACGGAGGTGGCTTGG
>JALLOG010000705.1 GCA_027717645.1 Desulfobacterota bacterium AH_259_B03_O07 | reverse complement strand
GGGAAGAAGAGATTGGAGATTCATGGAGATTAGGAGATTGGAGATTGGGGAAGAAGAGATTAGAGATTAAGAGATAAGGAGATTGGGGAAGAAGAGATTAAAATGGGTTCAGTTAATTAGAGTTTTCAACCTTCATTAAATCCCAGATATGGCGGTCAACGTTCCAATATAGAAAGGGATGGGTGATACTATGAAAATATCCCAACAC
>JALLOG010000704.1 GCA_027717645.1 Desulfobacterota bacterium AH_259_B03_O07 | reverse complement strand
ATCAGGCCCTTGCCACCCTGGCAAGCTACCGCGGGCGTCTGATCGACGAGGCCGAGAACCTCACCACCTTAGAGATTCGCGACCAAGTCCAGGTGCGTGACGTCGCCGCTGTCGCCCAGCGGGTCGAAATGTGGCGTCGTATCGATGCCGAGGTCCGTGGATATGTCTCTGCTCTGGGTGTGGAGGGACGCCTTGTCCAATTACAACG
>JALLOG010000703.1 GCA_027717645.1 Desulfobacterota bacterium AH_259_B03_O07 | reverse complement strand
CCAAAAAAATAATAAATTTTCTCGAACTTTACTCATCCGTCATCCTCGAATGTTCCCCGATTAAAACTTCGAGGACAGGCCTAATCGGGGATCCATCGTTTAATATTTTATTTTCTTTGTCTTGATACATACTTCGATAAACTCAGCATGAAACGAGAAACAAAAATCAAGGGCTGACAAAAAATTAGGATTTATTAAATCAATTCCTAC
>JALLOG010000702.1 GCA_027717645.1 Desulfobacterota bacterium AH_259_B03_O07 | reverse complement strand
ACGGGGGTGTGCTAGTACTACTCCAACTGCAACACCAACACAGACACAGAGGCCTGGCACTTCTTCACTAACTTCTAGTGGTGGATGTTCAATTGGCGGAGATGCGTCTTATAGTACAGCTGTTATTAATCTGGTTATTCCTATTATTCTTGCTCTAATAGTAGGTTTTAGAATGATAATTAAAAGGTTTAAATATTAAAAACTTGAAATT
>JALLOG010000701.1 GCA_027717645.1 Desulfobacterota bacterium AH_259_B03_O07 | reverse complement strand
ATTAACCTTTTATCTTCTAAATATCTCAAAATTATAGCACTTGTCAATAGAAATTTTTCCTCCAACTATCAATTTTCTCAGAAAGACACCATTTTTGCCTTCAACCATAGCCTTAAACTTAACTCGAATATGTCTTTCAGATGTAACCTTCTACGATGAGGAATATCCAAATGTATCTTTCACTTTTTAGGTGACCTCCTAGTGGTGTTAA
>JALLOG010000700.1 GCA_027717645.1 Desulfobacterota bacterium AH_259_B03_O07 | reverse complement strand
CGCATCTATAAACATCAATTTTTAATTTTACAAATAATAATGTGTGGATTTTATTTTTTCATAATAAAAAATATGACAAGAGTAGAAGCAATTCGAAAAATGATTGAATTGGGAGGTTGGAAAATAGATAATCTCGATGGTGAGGTTAATAGTAGAGGTTTTTTTGAAATTAAGCACGAAGGTTATGTAATTGGATGGATGACTGAAGGAGATGG
>JALLOG010000699.1 GCA_027717645.1 Desulfobacterota bacterium AH_259_B03_O07 | reverse complement strand
TGCATAATAATGGCTTAACACAGATAATTTCTACAGATACTCATTTTGACCTCATCGAAGGAATCACGCGCCTCGATCCTAAGGCTTTATTTGCTAAGTCTAAGGCGAAGGGGAAATAGACAGATTACACGAGACTATTTGAGATTTGTTGATAATAATAGAGATTTGTTGAGACTTGTTGAGATTAATTGAGACTAAGGAGACTTGTGGAGACT
>JALLOG010000698.1 GCA_027717645.1 Desulfobacterota bacterium AH_259_B03_O07 | reverse complement strand
TAGGCTGGCAGGCTCCTAGACGAATGGTGGTCATCCGAGAGCATGAGCGAGCATACAAGAGGAGAAAGAAACAGCCCACACTCTTTGAACTTATGGGCTACAGTTATCAGGTTATCGTGACTAATATTGATGAGATGTCACCTGAGCAAGTATGGCGTTTCTATAATGGCAGGGCAAATGTAGAGAATATGATAAAGGAAGGGATTATGTCTTATT
>JALLOG010000697.1 GCA_027717645.1 Desulfobacterota bacterium AH_259_B03_O07 | reverse complement strand
ATCGACAGAAACTCTCATTCCGGCAACGGCCCTGTTTCGGGCTCTTTCTCCGATGTGCCCTCTTCTGAAGGAACCTATTGGTATGGTGTGCATGCGGTGGATAATGCGGGTAACCGGACGCCCGAACCCAATCCACCAGGACCCATATAAGTGACCGTTGACGAGGAACTCACCTTGTCGGTCTCATTGTTGGCGAGTCCCAGCAGCGGGAGTGCAC
>JALLOG010000696.1 GCA_027717645.1 Desulfobacterota bacterium AH_259_B03_O07 | reverse complement strand
GGAACTGGGGTCGGAGTAGGTGTAGGAGTTGGATTACCAGGAATAGGTGTAGGAGTTGGGTTACCAGGAATAGGTGTAGGTGTTGGACTACCAGGGATAGGTGTAGGTGTTGGACTACCAGGGATAGGTGTCGGGGTTGGACCACTCGGTGTGTCTCTAAAATCAGTTATGACGCACCCAAGGTCAGCGAGGTTCGGAAAGCCATCCCCATTACAGTC